>NZ_VDMS01000003.1 GCF_006346395.1 Nocardioides plantarum | reverse complement strand
GTCTCGGGGCCGGCCCCCCACCCCCTGTCCCCCCCGGGGGGGGTCGCGCCCCCCCCGGGGGCCCCCCCCCGCCGCTCGCATGTCCGCCCCACCCGCACACCCCCGCACCCACAGCCCCTCCCGAAGGAGTCTCGTGGCCTCGTCGTCCTCCGGGTCGCTGCCCCGCTACATCGCCACCCGCCTGCTGCTGGTCATCCCGCTCATCTGGGTCCTGCTGAGCGTCGTCTTCCTACTGCTGCGGGTCGCCCCCGGCGACCCGGTCAGCGCGGCTGGAGGCGACCGGCTCGACGCCGACGTCCTCCAGCAGCGCCGCGAGGCCGCCGGTCTCGACAAGCCCCTGTTCCTGCAGTACCTGTCCTACCTCGGCGACGTCGCCCGCTTCGACTTCGGCGACACCTTCCGCACCGGCACCCCGGTGCTCCACATCGTCCGCGACTTCGGCGGCGCCACCCTGACGCTCACGCTCGGCGCGTTCCTCATCGCCCTGCTCATCGGGCTGCCGCTCGGCCGCCTGGCCGGCCGGTTCCGCGACACCCCGCTCGACGTCGGGATCCGCCTCTACGGCGTCGTGAGCTATGCCGCCCCGCTGTTCTGGGTCGGCATCCTGCTGGTGGTGCTGGTCAACAAGCTCGACCCGACCTGGCCGACCAACGGCATCGCCGACCCGTTCCTCCTGGCGACCTCGGACAGCTACACCAAGACCCACATCTTCCTGCTCGACACCCTCATCGCCGGCGACACCGAGGCCTTCACCGACGTGCTCAAGCACCACGTGCTGCCCTGCCTGACGCTCGGCATCCTGCTGTCGGGGGTCATCGTGCGGCTGGTCCGGATCAACGTCATCCAGGCGCTGCAGGGCGACTACGTGGAGGCCGCCCGCGCGCGTGGCATCCCCGAGGGCAGGGTCGTGCGCAAGCACGCGTTCCGCAACGCGCTGGTGCCGGTGATCACCGTGATCGGGCTCCAGGTCGCGCTGACCCTGTCGGGGGCCGTGCTCACCGAGAGCACCTTCGGCTGGCCGGGGATCGGCACCCAGCTGCTCAAGTACATCGGCGAGCGCGACTACATCGCGGTGCAGGGCATCGTCACCTTCTTCGCGGTGATCGTCGTGCTGACCAGCGTCGTCGTCGACGTCGTCAACGCCATCGTCGACCCGAGGGTGAGGTACTGATGCGCAACCTGTGGCGCACGATCTGGAACACCAAGGGCGTCGGCCGCTGGGCGCTGCTGATCGGTCTCGTCATCACGGCCGTGTTCGTCGCGTTCGCGCTGTTCGCCCCGTGGATCGCCCCCTACGACTTCGCCCAGAACCGGGTCGACGGGGTCAAGCTGCCCAAGGTGGCCCACCCCGGCGGCGACTACCTCTTCGGCACCAACGGCGAGTTCTACGACGTGTTCTCGCGCGTCGTCTGGGGCTCGCGGACGGCGCTGGAGGTGATCGTGCTGTCGGTGCTGTTCGCCGGCGTGCTCGGCGTACCCCTCGGCCTGGTGTCGGGGTTCGTCGGCGGCCGGGTCGACAAGCTGCTGGTCTTCCTCATGGACGCCCTCTACTCGTTCCCGTCGCTGCTCCTGGCCATCGTGTTCGCGTTCCTGCTCAAGGAGCAGGTCGGCGGCGGGGTGATCTCGGCGGCCCTGTCGCTGACCGCGATCTACATCCCCCAGTACTTCCGCGTCGTGCGCAACACGACGGTCTCGGCGCGCGAGGCGACCTACGTCGAGGCGGCGCGTGCCATCGGGGCCGGACCGTTCACGATCATGCGCAAGTACCTCTTCGCCAACGTCGTGCAGTCGGTGCCGGTCATCGCGACGCTCAACGCCGCCGACGCGCTCGGCACCCTCGCGGCGCTGGGGTTCCTCGGGCTCGGCATCCAGCCGACCGAGGCGGCCGAGTGGGGCTACGACATCCAGGTCGGCCTGTCCTACGCCCAGGGTGGCGTCTGGTGGCCGTCGTTCTTCCCGGCGATGGCGATCATCCTGCTGATCACCGCGCTGACGTTCGTCGGCGAGGGCCTCAACGAGACCGTCAACCCGGCCCTGCGGCGGCGGCGCCACCAGCCGGTGGTCTTCCCGGCGCGCGACGCCGACGGGGCCGCCGCGCGCCCCGATGCCGGCGCCGACCCCACCCTCGAGAAGAAGGAGCCCACCTCGTGAAGGCCGAGCTCGTGGACGACCCCGGCACCGGCGCCATCCCGGCCGGACCCGTGATCGAGGCCGACGACCTGCGGGTCTGGTACGCCGGCCCGACTGCCCCCGTGCGCGCCGTCGACGGGGTGAGCTTCGTGATCCGCCCCGGCGAGATCCTCGGCCTGGTGGGGGAGTCCGGCTGCGGCAAGTCGACCCTGGGTCGTGGCCTGCTCGGACTGCTCCCCGACGGCTCGGCCCGCGACGGCGAGCTGCGGTTCCGCGGCGACGACATGCTCTCGCTGGGCAAGAAGGACCAGTACGCCCTGCGCGGCGGCTCCCTCGGGATGATCTTCCAGGAGCCGCTGACCCGCCTCAACCCGCTGATGCGCATCTCCGACCACTTCGCCGAGACCCTGCGCACCCACGAGAAGGGCATCAGCAAGGCCGAGGTCGAGGAGCGCTCGCTCGAGGCCCTCCGGGTGATGGGCATCCCGCCGACCCGCTTCCGTGCCTACCCGCACGAGTTCTCCGGCGGCATGCGCCAGCGGCTGATGATCGCGTTGGCCCTGGTGCTGCGACCGGCGTTCGTCGTGGCCGACGAGCCGACGACCGCCCTCGACGTCCTGGTCGAGGCGCAGATCATCCGGATCCTGCACGACCTGCGCCAGACCTACGAGACGTCCCTGCTGCTGATCACCCACAACCTCGGCATCGTCGCCGAGGCCTGCGACCGCGTCGCGGTCATGTACGCCGGTCGGATCGTCGAGATCGGGCCTGCCCGCGAGGTGTTCGCCAACCCGCGGCACAGCTACACCCGCGAGCTGCTGCGCTCGACGATCTCGTTGAAGACCACCGGCCTGAACTTCATCGACGGCGCGCCGCCCGACCTGAGCGACCCGCCTCCGGGCTGTCACTTCCACCCGCGCTGCCCCGACGCCATGAAGATCTGCGCCACCCGCGAGCCGGTCGACCGCGAGCTGCCGTCGGGCACCCGGGTGACCTGCTGGGCGGCCGACGTGCGCGACGAGGTCGTCACGCTGACCGAGACCGAGAAGGCGCCCCTGCCGAAGGAGATCGACAGTGCTGACGAAGCCTGAGGACCCCGCGGCGACCACCCCGGGCGCGCCCGCCTCCGCGGCGATCATCGAGACCGACAACCTCGAGGTCCACTTCCAGCTCCAGGGTGGCGCGCTCTCGCGCGTGCTCGGACTCGGCCAGCGCCGGGTCAAGGCGCTCGACGGCATCGACATCACGCTGCACCGTGGCGAGGTCCTCGGCCTGGTCGGTGAGTCAGGCTCCGGCAAGACCACGTTGGGTCGGGCCCTCCTCGGGCTGGTGCCGGCGACCGACGGCCGCATCGTCTACCACGCACCCGAGGGTCCCCGGACCGTGTCGGAGATGCGCGGCAAGGAGCTGCGCCAGCTGCGCACCGACCTGCAGATGGTGTTCCAGGACCCGAGCGCGGCGCTCAACCCGTCGATGACGATCGCCGAGGCCGTCGGACACCCGCTGGTGATCCACAAGATCGCCAAGGGCAAGGAGCTGACCCGTCGCGTCCACGAGGCCCTGGAGAAGGTGGGTCTCGCGCCGGTCGAGCGGTTCGCCGACAAGTACCCCTCGGACCTGTCCGGCGGCCAGAAGCAGCGGGCGGTGATCGCCCGCGCGATCATCCTGGGTCCCGAGGTGCTCGTCGCCGACGAGCCCATCTCGATGCTCGACATGAGCGTGCGCGCCAAGATCCTGCAGCTGATGCTCGACCTCAAGAACGACCTGGGGCTGTCCTACCTCTACATCACCCACGACCTCGCGAGCGCGAAGTACTTCTGCGACCGGATCGCGATCATGTACCTCGGGCGGATCGTCGAGATCGGCCCGACCGCCGAGATCTTCGCCAACCCGCGCCATCCCTACACCAAGGCGCTGCTCAAGGCGATCCCCGAGCCCGACCCGACCCGGACGGTGCCGCGCGACCTGCCGCGTGGCGAGATCCCCGACGCGGCCGAGCCGCCGCTGGGCTGCTCGTTCCACCCGCGCTGCGCCGAGGCCGTCGCCTCCTGCGGCTGGGAGTCGCGCGACCTGCGGGTGGTCCTCGAGCAGCACTGGACCCGCCGGACGGCCGACTACGACGCCGAGCGGTCGCTCGTCGGCGACCTCGAGCGCTTCGACCGGCCCGAGACCTCGGCCACCATGACGGCCGGCGACCCGATCGAGACGCTCGCCCTCATGGAGCGCATCCGGGCGGAGAACCCCGACGAGCCGATGTGGACCGGGGTGCGGTCCCTGGAGTCCGACGGACGCCAGGTGCGCATCGACTTCCACGACGGTGTCGACCCCGCGTTGCGCACGGCCGGAGGCGTCGAGGTGGCGTGCGTGCTCTATCCGGAGGGCGGTACGGCGGCCGGCTCGGGCTCCTCCGGCTGAGCCCGGTCGGGCAGGGGCGGGGGAGTGCCGCCCCACGCCGGGCAGATCGACTGGTGGGCGCACCAGCCGCACAGGGGGCTGCGGTGGGGCTGGTAGTCGCCGGTCTGCTCAGCGTGCTTGATGGCGCGCCAGACCGCCTCGACCTTGCGCTCGGTGGCGAGCAGGTCGGCCTCGTCGGGTGAGTAGGTGATGGTCTCGGTGCTACCGAGGTAGAGCAGCTGCAGGACCGTCGGGACCACGCCGCGGGTGCGCCACAGGACCAGGGCGTAGAAGCGCAGCTGGAACATCGCGCGCGCCTCGAACCCCTGCTGGGGGGCCTTTCCGCTCTTGTAGTCCGACAGACGGGTCGCGCCGTCGGGCGCGACGTCGACGCGGTCGATGTAGCCGCGCAGCAGCAGCCGGGAGTCGAGCAGCGCCTCGACGTAGACCTCACGCTCGGCCGGCTCGAGCCGGCGCGGGTCCTCGAGGTCGAAGTAGCGGCGTACGGACTCGCGGCACGACAGCAGCCACTCGACCACGTCGACGCCGTCGAAGGTCAGACCGATCTCGGGCTCCTCGACCAGGACCTGCTCCCAGACGGCCTGGACCATCGCCTCGGCCTGGTCGGGGGTACGCCGGTCGGCGGGCAGGTCGAAGAGGTCCTCGAGGACCTGGTGGACCACGGTGCCCCGGATCGCGTCGACCGACGGCGGCTCCGGCAACCGGTCGACGGTGCGGAACCGGAACAGCAGCGGGCAGCTGAGGAAGTCGGCGGCCCGACTGGGGGACAGCGCCCCGAGGACCTCGACACCGTCGATCTCGGTCGGGACGGGCCCGGCCGGGCTCACGTCGGCCACGACGGTCGCGTCCTGCTGGTCGGTGCCCACGACGCCAGCGTAGGTGTGCCCGGCGACACTAGGCTCGTCCTGTGCCCCTCACCCCCGCGTCGCCGTGGGCCGTGCGGGTCGGCCGGGTCGGGCGCACCGACATCCGGGTGTCGGCGTCGTGCCTGGTCGTGGTGGCCCTGATCGCCGTGGCCTTCGCCCCGCGCGCCGACGCGCTCGTGCCGGGGATCGGTCCGGTGTCCCTGCTGGCCGGGGTCGGCGTCGGCGTCCTCGTGTACGCCGCCGCGCTGGTCCACGAGGGGGCGCACGCCGTCCTGGCCCGACGCCACGGGCACGAGGTGCCGGCGATCGTGCTGGCCGCCGCCGGCGGACGGACCCGGGTGACGGGCGAGTCGGCGGGCCCGCGCGAGGAGGCGGTCACGGCGTTCGCCGGACCGGCGGTGTCGCTGGCCATCGGGGCGGTCGCGCTGGGGTCCCGGCTCACGGTCGACGCCGGCCTGCTCGCGCTCGCCCTCGAGGCCGTCGTCCTCGCCAACCTGCTGATCGGACTCCTCGACCTCGTGCCGAGCCCGCCGCTCGACGGCGGCCGGCTCGTGCGCGCCCTCGCCTGGCACCTCACGGGGTCCCGCGCCCGGGGTGCGCTGGCCGCCGCCTGGACCGGGCGGGCCACCGGTGTCGTGCTCGTGGTGCTCCCCGTGCTGACGGCCGCGGTCACCGGGTCCACGGCCAGCACGTCGGTCTGGGCGATCTGCCTCGGCCTGGGCATGCTCGCGTGGCTGTCGTCGTCCGCCGAGCTCGGCTTCGACCGGTTGCGGGTGCGCGTCGAGGGCCTCGCGGTCGCCGACCTCGCCCGGCCGCTCGTGCCCGGCGTACCGGCGCACCAGGTCTCGTCCGGCCTTCCGACGCTGCCCCACGCCGCCACCGCCGACGAGGTCCTCGTCGCCCTCGTACGACGTCCCGACGACCACCTGCTGGTCGACGCGGCCGGCACCCCGCGCGGCCTGCTGTCGCTCGCCGACCTCGAGAAGATGGGTCCGACGCGCTGACCCCGGTACGGTTCCGCGGTGCCCCACGACGACCAGGACCCGGCCCTCGACGTACCCCCCGAGGCATGGTCGGGGGTGCACCGCGGACCGCTGCGCGCCGGTGAGTGGGTGCGCCTGCTCGACGCCAAGGGCCGCAAGCACAACCTGCCGCTCGAGCCGGGCAAGCGGTTCTTCTCCAACCGGGGCCACGTCGAGCACGACGAGATGATCGGGCGCGAGGAGGGCTTCACCGTGACCGCCTCGACCGGCGGCGAGTACCTCGTGTTCCGTCCGCTGCTCTCCGAGTTCGTCGTCTCGATGCCTCGCGGCGCGGCCGTGGTCTATCCCAAGGACGCCGCCCAGATCGTCGCGATGGCCGACATCTTCCCCGGCGCCGACGTCGTCGAGGCGGGGGTCGGGTCGGGCGCGCTGACGTGCTCCCTGCTGCGCGCCGTCGGGCCGCACGGGCGGGTGACGTCCTACGAGCGCCGCGAGGAGTTCGCCGACGTGGCGCGCCAGAACGTCACCCAGTTCTTCGGCACCGTCGAGGGCGAGGGCCACCCCGCGTGGACCCTGCGGCTCGGCGACCTGGCCACCGAGCTGCCGGCGTCGGGCGAGCGCTGCGACCGCGTCATCCTCGACATGCTCGCCCCGTGGGAGTGCCTCGACGCGGCGGCCGACGCCCTGCGGCCCGGCGGCATCGTGTGCGCCTACGTCGCGACGACCACCCAGCTCTCGCGCTTCACCGAGACCGTGCGGGTGCACGGCGGCTTCACCGAGCCGCAGGCGTGGGAGTCGCTCGTGCGCGACTGGCACGTCGAGGGGCTCGCCGTACGCCCCGGGCACAAGATGATCGGCCACACGGCGTTCCTGGTCACCGCGCGCCGGATGGCGCCGGGCCAGCAGGCACCGCGCAAGACCCGCCGGCCCGCGGCCGGTGCCTACGGACCCGACTACACCGGTCCGCGGCCGCTCGACGTCCCGGACCTGCCGGCCGACGTCTTCGTCGACCAGCCGGAGCAGCAGCACGAGCAGTGAGACCCTTCCTCCTGCTGTCGATCCGGGCCGAGCGCGCGGCTGCCGACGACGAGCACGCCGCCTTCGCCCGCTTCCTCGGCCTCCCGCTCCACGAGGTGGAGCGGCGGCTGCTGGGCACCGACGACGTCGGCGACGTCGCCGGAGGCCTCGCCCGCTGGTCCGGGATCCTGCTCGGCGGCGGCTCGTTCACCTGGTCCGACCCCGCCGCGCACAAGTCGGCCGCCCAGCTCCGCGCCGAGGCGGCGCTGGTGGGGGTGCTCGACGCCGTCGTCGAGGCCGACTCGCCGTTCCTGGGTGCCTGCTACGGCATCGGCTCCCTCGGCAGCCACCAGGGCGGACTGGTCGACCGCTCCCATCCCGAGCCCGTCGGCCCGATGGCGGTCGACCTGACCGAGGCCGGCCTGGCCGACCCGCTGCTGGCGGGCGTGCCCCGCCACTTCGCGGCGTACGGCGGGCACAAGGAGGCCCTGACCAGGCCACCCGCCCACGCCGTCGTGCTCGCCACGTCGGCCGCGTGCCCCGTGCAGGCGTTCCGGGTCGGCGAGCACGTCTACGCCACCCAGTTCCACCCCGAGCTCGACCTGGCGGGCCTGCACACCCGCATCGAGACCTACGCGACCTACGGCTACTTCGACCCGACCGAGGTCGACGACCTCCGGGCGGCCGGTGCCGCCGTCGAGGTCACCCACCCGATGACCCTGCTGCGCAACTTCGCTCGGCGCTATCGGTCCGAGGCGAAATCGTGACCGACACCGGTTGGGACTCACCCGATCGGCGTCGGGCGTCCGGGTAGGGTCGACAGGACAGGAGGTGAGCCGAATGTCGAGCACGAATGACGGTTCCAGCACGGGCGGTCTCAACACCGATGAGCTGGTCGCTCAGGTGCGGTTCCTCGAGTCCGAGGTCGGTGACCTGAGGCGTCGGCTGTCCGACGGCCCGGTGTCCTCGCGAGGCCTCGACGCGCGCCTGGCCGACACGCAGCGCTCGCTGGCGGCGGTGACGTCGCAGAACGAGCGGCTCGCCCAGACGCTCCGTGAGGCGCGCGACCAGATCACCAAGCTCAAGGAGGAGGTCGACCGGCTGGCCCAGCCCCCGGCCGGTTTCGGCACCTTCCTGGCCCGCAACGACGACGACTCCGTCGACGTGTTCACCGGTGGCCGCAAGCTGCGGGTCAACGTCAGCCCGGGCGTCGAGCTCGACTCGCTGCAGCGTGGCCAGGAGGTCATGCTCAACGAGGCCCTCAACGTCGTCGGCGCGATGGAGTTCGAGCAGGTCGGCGAGGTCGTGATGTTCAAGGAGGTGCTCGCCGACGGCGACCGCGCCCTGGTCATCGCCAACGCCGACGAGGAGCGGGTGGTCCGCATCGCCGAGCCGCTGCGCTCGATCAAGCTGCGCGCCGGCGACTCGCTGCTGCTCGACTCTCGCGCCGGCTACGTCTACGAGCGGGTCCCCAAGTCCGAGGTCGAGGAGCTCGTCCTCGAGGAGGTCCCCGACATCGACTACAGCGACATCGGCGGCCTGTTCGGACAGATCGAGACGATCCGCGACGCCGTCGAGCTGCCCTACCTGCACCCCGAGCTGTTCGTCGAGCACGAGCTCAAGCCCCCCAAGGGCGTGCTCCTCTACGGACCTCCCGGCTGCGGCAAGACGCTGATCGCCAAGGCGGTCGCCAACAGCCTGGCCAAGAAGGTCGCCGCCAAGACGGGCCAGGAGGGGAAGTCCTACTTCCTCAACATCAAGGGCCCCGAGCTGCTCAACAAGTACGTCGGCGAGACCGAGCGACACATCCGCCTCGTGTTCCAGCGGGCCCGCGAGAAGGCCTCGGAGGGCACCCCCGTCATCGTGTTCTTCGACGAGATGGACTCGCTCTTCCGCACCCGCGGGTCGGGTGTCTCCTCCGACGTCGAGAACACCATCGTCCCGCAGCTGCTCAGCGAGATCGACGGCGTCGAGCTGCTCGAGAACGTGCTCGTCATCGGCGCCTCCAACCGCGAGGACATGATCGACCCGGCCATCCTGCGTCCTGGTCGGCTCGACGTGAAGATCAAGATCGAGCGCCCCGATGCCGAGGCCGCCCGCGACATCTTCAGCAAGTACCTCACCCCGTCGCTGCCCCTGCACGCCGACGACCTCGCCGAGTTCGGTGGCGACCGCGACGCCTGTGTGGCCGGGATGATCCAGGCGACGGTCGAGCGCATGTACACCGAGACCGAGGAGAACCGCTTCCTCGAGGTGACCTACGCCAACGGCGACAAGGAGGTCCTCTACTTCAAGGACTTCAACTCCGGCGCGATGATCCAGAACATCGTCGACCGCTCCAAGAAGATGGCGATCAAGGACCTCCTCGACCACGACCAGCGGGGCCTGCGCGTCGCCCACCTGCTGCAGGCGTGCGTCGACGAGTTCAAGGAGAACGAGGACCTCCCCAACACGACCAACCCCGACGACTGGGCCCGCATCTCCGGCAAGAAGGGCGAGCGGATCGTGTTCATCCGCACGCTGATCACCGGCAAGCAGGGCACCGAGCCGGGCCGGTCGATCGACACCGTCGCCAACACGGGTCAATACCTGTAGGCCTCGCTCGACCCCACGTTGGTCGAGGAAGTCGCGCTAGCGACTGTCTCGAGACCACACCACCGCAGCCGGCGCACCCACCTGGGTACGCCGGCTGCAGTGGTCTCGAGACGGCCGCAGGCGGCCTCCTCGACCGGCGTAGGGGCCGGTAGGTTCTGCGCATGCGACGCCACTTCCTGCTCCGACGCACGTTCGCCCGGGTGGCGCTCAAGGCGGCCCGTTGGCGCACGGCCGGCGAGGTGCCGCAGCGCGGCATCCTGGTCGGCGCGCCCCACACGTCCAACTGGGACTGGGTGCTCACCCTGCTGCTCGGGTGGGACAGCGGCGTACGGATCCGGCTGCTGGTCAAGCAGTCGTTCTTCAAGGGCCCGGTCGGGGTCCTCATGCGCGCGACCGGTGCCGTCGAGCTCGACCGCAGCAACCCAGGCGCCACGATCAAGGCGCTGCTGGCCGACGCCGCCGACGACGAGTCGTTCCTGCTCGGCATCGCCGCCGAGGGCACGCGCAGCAAGGTCGACTACTGGAAGTCGGGCTTCTACCGGATCTCCCAGCAGACCGGCATCCCGGTCACCCTGGCCTACCTCGACCGGCCGTCGCGCACGGTCGGGTGGGGACCGACCTTCGCCCTGACCGGCGACGTGCGGGCCGACATGGACCGGATCCGTGCGTTCTACGCCGACAAGACCGGGATCAGGCCCGAGCTGACGACCGAGCCCCGGTTGCGCGAGGAGGACCGTCCCACCACCCCGTAGGCTCGAACGCATGAGCGTCCGCCGCGTGATGGGCACCGAGGTCGAGTACGGCATCTCGGTCGTCGGCCAGCCGATGGCCAACCCGATGGTGGCCTCCTCGCAGGTGGTCAACGCCTACGCGTCCAGCACGGTCAAGGCGCGTCGGGCGCGCTGGGACTTCGAGGAGGAGTCGCCGCTGCGCGACGCCCGCGGCTTCGACATGTCACGCCAGGTGGCCGACCCCAGCCAGCTCACCGACGAGGACCTCGGCCTGGCCAACGTCATCCTCACCAACGGCGCTCGCCTCTACGTCGACCACGCCCACCCCGAGTACTCCACGCCCGAGGTGACCACCCCGCTCGACGCCGTGCTGTGGGAGAAGGCGGGGGAGCAGGTGATGCTCGACGCGACCCGTCGGGCCGCCCAGCTCCCCGGCGGGCCCCAGATCCTGCTCTACAAGAACAACACCGACAACAAGGGCGCCTCCTACGGCACCCACGAGAACTACCTGATGCGCCGCTCCACGGCGTTCGCCGACATCGTGCGGCACCTGACCCCGTTCTTCGTCAGCCGTCAGGTCGTCACCGGCGCCGGCCGCGTGGGGATCGGCCAGGACGGCCGCGAGCACGGCTTCCAGATCAGCCAGCGCGCCGACTTCTTCGAGGTCGAGGTCGGTCTCGAGACCACGCTGAAGCGGCCGATCATCAACACCCGCGACGAGCCGCACGCCGACCCGGAGAAGTACCGCCGCCTCCACGTCATCATCGGCGACGCCAACCTCTCGGAGGTCTCCACCTACCTCAAGATCGGCACCACCTCGCTGGTGCTGGCGATGATCGAGGAGAAGTTCATCTCCGTCGACCTCGGCGTCGACGGCCCGGTCGCGGGGCTGCGCGCGATCTCGCACGACCCCACCCTGCGCCAGACCGTCACGCTCCGAGACGGACGCCGGCTGACCGGCGTACAGCTGCAGCTCGAGTACCTCGACCTGGCCCGCAAGTTCGTGGAGGACCGGTACGGCGCCGACGCCGACGCCCAGACCGTCGACGTCCTGGCCCGCTGGGAGTCGGTCCTCGACCGTCTCGAGCGCGACCCGATGCTGTGCGCGCGCGAGCTCGACTGGGTCGCCAAGCTCCAGCTGCTGGAGCAGTACCGCACCCGCGACGGGCTCGAGTGGGACGACGCCAAGCTCCAGCTGATCGACCTGCAGTACTCCGACATCCGCCCCGAGAAGGGCCTCTACCAGCGCCTGGTCGCCAGCGGCCGGATGGAGCGGCTGCTGGACCAGCAGGCGATCGACGACGCCATGCACGACCCGCCGACCGACACCCGCGCCTACTTCCGCGGCCGCTGCCTGGAGAAGTTCTCCGAGCACGTCGCCGCCGCGTCCTGGGACTCGGTGATCTTCGACCTCCCCGGACGCGAGTCCCTGCAACGCGTCCCCACCATCGACCCCCTCCGCGGCTCGCGGTCCCACGTCGGCGGCCTGCTCGACCGGTGCGACACCGCCGAGCAGCTGTTCTCGGCCCTCACGCGCAGCTGACCTCCCGTCGGTCGAGGACCACACGCCGGTCGAGGTGCGAAGGCCGTCAGGCCTGAGCCTCGAGACCCCGCAGCGTCGTGGGGTCTGGACCGACGGGGTCCCCGACCCTCGGGGCGGTGAGCTGGCGACCATTCCGTGTTGTGGTTCGGTCGCTGGCTCACCGCTGACCGTGCCGGTCGTCGGCGGAGCATGCAGGCGCGCGGACACCCCGACCCGTGACACGTCCGCCGTCGGACGGCCCGAGCCGGTCGGTCCTCGGTGGAGTCGGCGCGTCGGCTGCGGGGGTCTCGAGGCTCAGGCCTAGCGGCCTTCGCACCTCGACCGACGTCGGCACGTACCTCGACCGACGTCGGGTGGAGTCAGGCGCGCCGGCGACGGTGGTCTCGAGATGTCCGTCGAATCCGTCGTACCCACTGAGTAGGGTCGGGACATGGCCCAGGAGCAGAAGCAGCCGCGCAAGTCGCAGGAGACCGAGGAGACCACCGAGGTGGCGCCCGAGACCGACGTCGCCGAGCGCAAGGAGGTCCTCGACCACGACGTCGACGACATCCTCGACGAGATCGACGAGGTGCTCGAGGCCAACGCCGAGGACTTCGTGAAGTCCTTCATCCAGAAGGGCGGCCAGTGAGCCAGATCCCCCACCAGGGCGACTCCCGGCTGCCGGCGGCCTACCTGCGTCCCGGCACCTCGTCCTTCAGCGACTTCCTCGCCGACCAGGCGCCCGGGCTGCTCCCCGGCAGCCGCGCGGTGCCCCAGGGCAACGCCGGTGACCTGGCCCCCCACGGCACCACGATCGTCGCCGCGACCTTCCCGGGCGGGGTGATCCTCGCCGGTGACCGGCGGGCCACGATGGGCAACGTCATCGCCCAGCGCGACATCCAGAAGGTCTTCCCGGCCGACGAGTTCTCCGCGGTCGGCATCGCCGGCACGGCCGGGCTCGCCGTCGAGATGGTGCGGCTGTTCCAGACCGAGCTGGAGCACTACGAGAAGATCGAGGGCACGACGCTGTCGATCGACGGCAAGGCCAACCGTCTCTCGGCCCTGATCCGCAACAACCTCGCCATGGCCATGCAGGGCCTGGCCGTCGTCCCGCTGTTCGCCGGCTACGACGTGCTCGCCGACCAGGGCCGCATCTTCAGCTACGACGTCACCGGCGGACGCTACGAGGAGACCGCGTTCCACTCGGTCGGCTCCGGCTCGATGTTCGCCCGCGGCGCCCTCAAGAAGCTCTACCGCGACGACCTCGACGTGACCGGCTGCGTCGAGGTGGTCGTTCAGGCGCTCTACGACGCCGCCGACGACGACTCCGCCACCGGCGGTCCCGACCTGACCCGCCGGATCTTCCCGGTCGTGCAGGTCATCACCGCCGAGGGTGGCTACCGGATGGCCGACGACGACGTCGCGGCGATCGCCGACCGCGTCATCGGCGCCCGGATGGTCCGGCCCGACGGCCCGGCCGCACCCCTGACCGGAGGCACCCCATGAGCGCACCGTTCTACGTCTCGCCCGAGCAGCTGATGAAGGACCGGGCCGACTTCGCCCGCAAGGGCATCGCCCGGGGCCGCTCCGTCGTCGCCGTCCAGTACGCCGACGGCGTGCTGTTCGTGTCAGAGAACCCGTCCCAGGCGCTGCACAAGGTGTCCGAGATCTACGACCGGATCGCCTTCGCGGCGGTGGGCCGCTACAACGAGTTCGAGAACCTCCGCATCGCCGGCGTCCGGCTGGCCGACATGCGCGGCTACTCCTACGACCGGCGCGACGTCACCGGTCGTGGTCTGGCCAACGCCTACGCCCAGACCCTCGGCACCATCTTCTCCAGCGGTGGCGAGAAGCCCTACGAGGTCGAGCTCTTCGTGGCCGAGGTCGGCGACACCGCCGCCGACGACCAGCTGTTCCGGCTGACCTACGACGGCCAGGTGGCCGACGAGCACGGGTTCGCCGTGATGGGCGGCCAGGTCGAGCTGGTCTCCACCAGCCTCGAGGCCGCCTACACCGAGCGCGCCCCGCTGGCCGAGGCGCTCGCCGGGGCGGTCACCGCGCTCGGCCAGACCGAGGGGGGCGGCCAGCGGGTGATCCCGACCCGCGACCTCGAGGTCGCGGTCCTCGACCGCACCCGCGCCCAGACCCGCAAGTTCGTCCGGCTCTCGCCGGCGCGGCTCGACACGCTCCTCGGCGAGCGCGGGCCCTCCACGCCCGGCGCGCCGTCCTCGGGCGACGGTCGCCGTGAGGGTGGCGGGTCCGGTGGCTCGACGGTGCCGCTCGTCGACGACCCCTCCGACCCGACCGACCAGGTCAGCGGCTCGGTCCCGCCGCTGGAGGACCCCGCGACCGGCGAGCCGCCGATCGCCCCCTCGCCGTGACGGCGCAGCCCGGTACGCGAGCAGGGTCCCCGCCGCCCTGGACCCGGGCCGGCGCCGACGAGGTCGCCTACGACGGTTTCGCCCGGATCCTGCACCGGCCGCTGCTGCTGCCCGACGGCCGCGAGGCGCTGTGGGACATCCACGACAGCCCCGCCACGGTGTCGGTGCTCGCGCTCACCCACGACGACCGGGTGGTGCTCGTCGAGCAGTTCCGCCCCGGGCCCGACCGGGTCGTCCTGTCGCTGCCGGGCGGTCTCGTCGACGACGGCGAGGAGCCGGTGGCCGCCGGGGTGCGTGAGCTGCGCGAGGAGACGGGCTACGCCGTCACGTCGGCCGAGCTCGTCGCCACCGTCGACCCCCCGAGCCACACCCGCCCCCGTCACGTGGTGCTCGCGCGCGGCGCCCACCTCGCCGGGGCCCAGCACCTCGACGAGCTCGAGGACATCACCGTGGTGGTGCTGCCGGTGGCCGACGTACGCCGCCGGCTGCCGACAGGGCGGCTCGGCGCCACCGAGCAGACCTACCTCGCGCTCGACCACGCCGGGCTGCTCTGAGGAAACTTCAGCCACCGGCTCCCAGACGCCCGCCGAACTGGGCATCGCCCCGTAGGGTCGTGACATGGACCGGCGCATCTTCGGCATCGAGAACGAGTACGGCGTCACGTGCACGTTCAAGGGTCAGCGGCGGCTCAGCCCCGACGAGGTCGCCCGCTACCTGTTCCGCAAGGTCGTCAGCTGGGGGCGCAGCAGCAACGTCTTCCTCCGCAACGGTGCGCGGCTCTACCTCGACGTCGGCAGCCACCCCGAGTACGCCACCCCCGAGTGCGACGACATCGCCGAGCTCGTCACGCACGACAAGGCGGGGGAGCGGGTGCTCGAGGGGCTGCTCCTCGACGCCGAGCAGCGCCTGCACGACGAGGGCATCGCCGGCGAGATCTACCTGTTCAAGAACAACACCGACTCGGCCGGCAACTCCTACGGCTGCCACGAGAACTACCTGGTGGGCCGTGCCGGCGAGTTCAGCCGGCTGGCCGACATCCTGATCCCGTTCCTGGTGACCCGGCAGATCGTCGTGGGGGCCGGCAAGGTCACCCAGACGCCGCGGGGGGCGTCCTACTCCGTCTCGCAGCGCGCGGAGCACATCTGGGAGGGCGTCTCGAGCGCCACCACCCGCAGCCGGCCGATCATCAACACCCGCGACGAGCCGCACGCCGACGCCGAGAAGTACCGCCGACTCCACGTCATCGTCGGCGACTCCAACATGAGCGAGACGACCACGATGCTCAAGGTCGCCAGCTGCGACCTGGTGCTGCGGATGATCGAGGAAGGCGTGGTGATGCGCGACCTCACGATGGAGAACCCCATCCGCGCGATCCGCGAGATCTCGCACGACGTCACCGGGCGCCGCAAGGTCCGCCTGGCCAACGGCCGCGAGGCGAGCGCCCTGGAGATCCAGGGCGAGTACCTCAGCAAGGCGCGCGACTTCGTCGACCGCCGCGGCATCAGCACCCCCCTCATCGAGCGCACCCTCGACCTGTGGGAACGCGGCCTCAAGGCCGTCGAGTCCGACGACCTGGGCCTGGTCGACACCGAGATCGACTGGGTCATCAAGCTCAAGCTCATCGAGCGCTACCGCGCCAAGCACGGCCTGCCGCTCGGTCACGCGCGGATCGCGCAGCTCGACCTCGCCTACCACGACATCCACCGCAGCCGCGGCCTCTACTACCTGCTGGAGAAGCGCGGGCAGGTGGCCCGGGTCAGCACCGACCTGAAGATCTTCGAGGCCAAGTCGGTGCCGCCGCAGACCACCCGCGCCCGGTTGCGCGGCGAGTTCATCCGCAAGGCACAGGAGAAGCGCCGCGACTTCACCGTCGACTGGGTGCACCTCAAGCTCAACGACCAGGCTCAGCGCACCGTGCTGTGCAAGGACCCGTTCCGCGCGACCGACGACCGGGTGCAGCGGCTCATCGACGGCATGTGAGGCCGCCTCGGCCAGTCGCGCCGGTCGGACACCCGTGCGTCGGGTGCGCCGGGCACGGCCGAGCCTTGTAGGCTCACCGATGCTCAGCGGCCGGTCCCTGGTCGTGCACCTCGACCGCCCGAGCCTGTCCACCCGAAGCCAGCATCGAAGGTTGAACCCGTGCTCCGAGGTACCCGGTCCACCGCCACGCTCGTGGCGTCCCTCGTCGTCGCCACCGGAGCGCTCGCCGCTTGTGGCTCCGACACCCCCGGCAACGGTCTGGACTTCGGCAAGGGGCTCGACGCGGTCACGATCTCCGGCGACGTGGGCGCGGCCAAGCTGACGTTCAAGGAGCGGATGGAGGCCGACAAGCTCGAGAGCAAGACGCTCGTCACCGGCGACGGCGCCGCGCTGAAGGACAAGGACAAGGTCTTCGTCAACTACGTCCTGGGCGACGGCTACACGCGCAAGAACGCCGTCGACACCTTCGGCAAGGACCCGGCGATCCAGGTCACCGTGGGCGCCGCCGAGAACGCCCAGCCGCAGTCCCTCGACGACGTCATCAAGAACGTGCTGGCCGACCACATCAAGGCTGGCGTGACCCGCGAGTCCCGCATCGTGCTCACCGGCAGCACCGAGGCCATGTTCGGCGCCCTGGCGCAGTCGCCGGCACTGGCCACCGAGGGCATCGGCAACGACGACGGCCTGGTGCTGGTCGCCGACGTCCTCGACGTGACCCCCCTGACCGGCCCCGAGGGCACCGCGACCGACGCGCCCGGCTGGGCGCCCGAGATCGTGGAGAAGGACGACGTCCCCTCCGGTCTCGACTTCGGCGACCTACCCAAGCCGACCGCCAAGGACCCGCTCTCGTCCGCGGTGCTGCAGGAGGGCACCGGCAAGAAGGTGGCCGAGGGCGACCTGCTGGTGCTCAACTACCTCGGCTCGGTCTACGACGCGAAGAAGCCGTTCGACGAGAGCTACGGCAAGGACAAGGAGCCGCTGGTGCTGCCGCAGGGCTCGTTCGTCCCGGGCTTCAACGAGGCGCTGCTGGACAAGAAGGTCGGCAGTCGCGTCATCATGCGGATCCCGCCGGACAAGGGCTACGCCGACTCCCCGCCGAGCGAGGAGATCCCCAAGGGCGCCACGCTCTACTTCGTCGTCGACATCCTCGCCGCCGTCTGATCCCTGGCTGCGACGGACCGGGTCACCGATGAGCGCGCACAAGACCGAGCGCCTGCTCAACCTGCTCATCATGCTGCTGGTCACCACCCGCCCCGTCCCCAAGTCGCGGATCCGCGAGATCCTCTACCCCGACGCCAGCCCCGAGGCGTTCGACAAGATGTTCGACCGCGACAAGGAGGAGCTGCGCAGCCTCGGCGTCCCGGTCGAGGTCGGCCAGATCGACGCCTACTTCGACGACGAGCCCGGCTACCGCGTCAAGCCCGACGAGTTCGCCCTGCCGGTCATCGAGCTGGCCGCGGACGAGGCCGCCGTCGTGGGGCTGGCCACCCGCGTCTGGGACCACCAGCGCCTGGCCCGAGCCACGACCGAGGCCGTCCGCAAGCTGAGCGCGGCCGGCGCCGAGATCGACCTCAGCGCCCTCGACATCGCGCAGCCCCGGCTGCCGGCCGACGAGCCCACCTTCGACGTGTTCTTCGAGGCGATCCTCGAGCGCTCCGTCGTGGAGTTCGACTACTGGCGCAGCGGCACCGACGCCCCGAGCCGACGACGTCTCGAGCCCTGGGGCGTCACCCGCTACTCGGGCCGCTGGTACGTCGTGGGCCACGACCTCGACCGGGGCGAGGAGCGCGTCTTCCGGCTCTCGCGGGTCCAGGGCGAGGCCCACAAGGTCGGCCGCCCGGGCGCCTACTCGATCCCCGAGGGCACCGACATCTCCGCCGCCACCCGACGCCTGGCCCCCGACCTGTCGACCGAGCCGGTCGTGCTGCTGGTCCGCGCGGGTGCGGCGCTCCCGCTGCGCCGCGCGGCCGAGACCGTCGAGGTCGGCGTACCCGGCCCCGACCAGGCGACCCCCTGGGACCGCCTCACCCTGACCCGCGCCTCGGTCGGGATCGCCGACGAGGTGCTCGGCTTCGGTGCGTCGGTCTTCGTCGAGTCCCCGGCCTCGCTGCGCGACCAGGTCGTCTCGCGGCTCGAGGCCGTGGTGGCCCGATGAGCGGCGCGGGGGCCAGTGCCGCGGGCGCCAAGGAGCAGGTCGGACGACTGCTCACGCTGGTGCCCTACCTGCATGCGCGGGGGAGCGTGCGGCTCGCCGAGGCCGCCGCCGCCCTCGGCGTGCGGCCCGAGGTGCTGCTCAAGGACCTCAGGGTGCTGTTCATGTGCGGTCTGCCCGGGGGCTATCCCGACGAGCTGATCGACGTCGACCTCGACGCCCTGCAGGACGAGTCGGGTCGGGTGCACGGCGACGGCGTCATCCGTGTCAGCAATGCCGACTACCTCGACCGGCCGTTGCGGCTGACCCCGGTCGAGGCCTCGGCGATGATCGTCGCGTTGCGGGCCCTGCGATCCGGCTCCGCGCCCGACGCCGCCGAGATCGTCGACCGGGTGCTCGCCAAGCTCGAGGGCGCGGCCGCCGACGGTCCCGCGGGGGGCGTGGTCGACGCGGCGCCCGACCAGCCCGACGGTGCCGAGCTGACGGCCCTCGCCGCCCGGCTCGACGACGCGGCCCGCCGCCAGGTGCAGGTCGAGCTCGACTACTACGTCCCCGCGCGCGACGAGCTGTCCCACCGTGTCGTCGACCCGCGGGGGACCGTGCGGCAGGGCGGGCACGGCTACCTCGACGCCTGGTGCCACTCCGCCGAGGCGCCGCGACTGTTCCGGCTCGACCGGGTCGCGGCGGCCCGGGTGCTGGACACCCCGGTCACGACCGAGGGCGACGGCCCGCGCGACCTGTCCGACGGCATGTTCGACCGCTCCGACGAGACGACCCTGGTGACCCTGCGCCTGGCGCCGGCGGCGCGCTGGGTCACCGAGTACTACCCGGTCGACGACGTACGCCCGCTCGGCGACGGCAGCGGCGATGTCGAGGTCGACCTGCTCGTGGCCGACGAGCGCTGGCTGACCAAGCTGTTGCTGCGGTTGGCCCCGCACGCCCGGGTGACCGCACCCGCGGCCTACGGTGGCGACGTCACGGCGGCAGCACAGGACGCCCTCAGGCTCTACCGGTGACCGGACGCGTAGGATCGTCGCGTATCCCCCTCCAACAGATTGGGACCCCATGATCAACCCACTGCTCGGCATGCCGCAGGGCGCGGAGTGGCTCGTCATCCTCGCGATCGTGATCCTCGTCTTCGGTGCCGCCAAGCTTCCCGACCTCGCTCGCGGCACCGGTCAGGCGCTGCGCATCTTCAAGAACGAGACCAAGGGTCTGCGCGACGACGACGACGACACCAAGCCCACCCCGAAGCCGACGCCGGCCTCGGAGATCTCGGCACCGGAGGCCACTCCGGCGGCCCCGGCCGCTCCCGTCGCCCAGCCCGTGGTGACCGACGAGGTCCCGGTCGTCCCCGAGACCGACGTCCGCCCCCACACCAACAGCTGAGCCGGGCGGTCCAGCCCCTGTGTCCATCGTCGGCGTCGCGCGGCTCTTCGTCGGCAAGCCCGTCCACCCCGTCGGCGACGACGGGCGGATGGCGCTCACCGACCACCTGCGAGAGCTGCGCGCCCGGCTGCTGAAGTCCGTCGCGGTCATCCTGGTCGTGCTGGTCGCCTCGCTGTTCTTCTTCGACCAGATCTACGACGCCGTCTACTGGCCGGCCAACCGGGCCCAGGACGCGCTGCCCGCCGGACAGCTGGTGCTCAGCACCAACGGCCCCGGCGCCGGGCTGCTCATCTACCTCAAGCTCTGCGGGTTCGCCTCGCTGGTCATCTCGGCCCCGTTCTGGCTCTACCAGATCTGGGCGTTCATCCTGCCCGGCCTGCACGCGCGCGAGCGACGCTTCACCCGCATCTTCGCCGCGATCGCCGGACCGCTGTTCCTCGCCGGCGCCGCCCTGGGCTACGTCACGCTGGCCAAGGGCATCGAGATCCTGGTCGGGTTCAACCCCGACGGGCTGACCAACCTGGTCAGCTTCGACGACTACCTGTCGTTCTTCAGCCGCACCATCCTCGTCTTCGGGATCGCCTTCGAGATCCCGCTGTTCGTGGTGCTGCTCAACCTGGCCGGCGTCCTCAAGGGCAAGACCCTGGGTGCCTACCGGCCGTGGATGATCGTCGGGGTCTTCGTGTTCGCCGCGATCGCCACCCCCTCGGCCGACCCCTTCACGATGTCGCTGATGGCCGTGCCGATGGTCCTGCTGTTCCTGATCTCCGAGGTCATCGCGCGCTACAACGACCGCCGTCGCGCCAAGAAGAACCCCTTCGCCGGCCTCGACCCGGACGAGATCTCCGTCATCTGATGGTGGCCCCGCCCGGTCGCCACGAGACGGTCGACCCGTTCGACCTCCCCGAGGAGCTCGGCACCGCCGACGTCGTCTGGAGGGCCACCGACGGACTCGCCGGCTGCCTGGTCCGCGGGGTCCTCGAGCCGGCGGACGGCGACCCGCTGCCCTGCGACCTGCTCGCCGTCGACGAGGCCTGCACCGGCCCCGTCACCGACGAGGCCACCCGTCGGCTGGTCCACCGGGCCTGGCGTGACGGCCAGGTCCATCTCGGCCGCACCGCGGGTGTCGACGGCGCCGGCGGTGTCGCCGGGCCCGATCAGGGGCGGCTGACGCTCCTGGTGCCCGGCACGGGCTTCACCGCCGACGACGTGCTCGAGACCCTGGCCCGCCTGGCCCGCTCGCTGGGTGCCGTCCCGTCGTCGTACGCCGTGCTGCTGCGGTTGGATCGCTGACCCGTCGCCCATGGGCGACGGGTCAGCGCGAGATCCTCGGTGACCCGTCGCCCGTGGGGGACGGGTCGGCGTGCTGGGGGCCCGACTAGGGTCGAGGGGTGTCGTCGGCCCGTCGTGAGATCGCCCTGCTGGCCAACCCCGTGGCCGGCATGGGCCGGGCGGCCGGGGTCGCCGACGAGGCGCTGGCACGGCTCCGAGCGGCGGGGATCGTCGTGCACGCCCTGGCCGGACGTGACGCCGACGAGGCACTCGACCTGGCCCGGGCAGCAGTCGCCGACGGCGTCGACGCCCTCGTCGTGGTCGGCGGCGACGGCATCGTCAACCTCGGCCTGCAGGCGACGGCGACCACGCCGACCCCCCTCGGCATCGTGCCGGCCGGCACCGGCAACGACGTCGCCCGCTACGTCGGCCTGACCCGCAAGGACCCGCTGGCCGCGACCGACCGCGTCGTGCGGGCCCTGACCACCGGGAGCCGTCGCACCTTCGACCTCGCGCGCACCGGTGGCCGCTTCTACGCGACGGTCCTGGCCGCCGGGTTCGACGCGCTGGTCAACGAGCGGGCCAACCGGATGACCTGGCCCCGTGGCCAGATGCGCTACAACCTGGCCACCCTGCTGGAGCTGCGCACCTTCGAGCCGCGCCCCTACGTGCTCGACCTCGACGGTCGCACGCTGACCACCGAGGCGATGCTCGTCGCGATCGGCAACGGCCCGTCGTTCGGCGGCGGGCTGCGGATCGCCGAGGGGGCCCTGCTCGACGACGGCCTGCTCGACGTGGTGATCATCAAGCCGATCAGCAAGCCCGAGCTGGTGCGCACCTATCCCCGGCTCTTCAAGGGCACCCACACCACGCACCCCCAGTACGAGCGGCACCTGGTCCGCCGGGTGACCGTGGCGGCCCCCGGCATCGTCGGGTACGCCGACGGCGAGCGGTTCGGACCGCTGCCGCTGACCATCGAGTGCGTCCCTGCAGCCCTGGAGGTCCTGGCATGAGCACCCCCCCGAACGCCCCCGACGACCACGACCAGCCGAGCGCCGCCGAGCGCTACGCCGCCTCCCGTCGTACGGCGAAGCACCCGGTGCTCAAGGACTTCGCCGCCCACTACGAGTTCGGCCTCGATGACTTCCAGCAACACGCCTGCCGCGAGATCGAGGAGGGCCGCGGCGTCCTGGTCGCCGCGCCCACCGGGTCCGGCAAGACGGTCGTCGGCGAGTTCGCCGTGCACCTGGCGCTCACCACCGGGCGCAAGGCGTTCTACACGACACCGATCAAGGCCCTGTCCAACCAGAAGTTCCACGACCTCGTCGCCCGCTACGGCCCCGAGCAGGTCGGCCTGCTCACCGGCGACAACGTGATCAACGGCGAGGCGCCGATCGTCGTGATGACGACCGAGGTCCTGCGCAACATGCTGTACGCCGGCTCGCGGACCCTCATCGGGCTCGGCTTCGTCGTGATGGACGAGGTGCACTACCTGGCCGACCGCGCGCGGGGCGCGGTGTGGGAGGAGGTCATCATCCACCTGCCCGAGTCGGTGACCCTGGTGTCGCTCTCGGCGACGGTCTCCAACGCCGAGGAGTTCGGCGAGTGGCTGGCCACCGTGCGCGGCGAGACCACCACGATCGTCGAGGAGCGCCGCCCGGTGCCGCTCTTCCAGCACGTCATGGTCGGGCGCCGCCTGCTCGACCTGTTCGCCTCCTCCGACGTCGATGCGGCCGCCGGCTTCGTCAAGGAGGGGGCCCCGGTCAACCACGAGCTGCTCAAGGTCGCCCGCGACGACTTCGCCGCGTCGCGGATGAAGGACCGCCGTACGCCGAAGGGCCAGCCGCGCAAGGGGCCGCAGTCGGGCAACGGGCGCCGGGTCTGGATCCCGAGCCGGCCCGAGGTGATCGACCGGCTCCAGCGTGAGCGCCTGCTGCCGGCGATCGTGTTCATCTTCAGCCGGGTCGGCTGCGACGCCGCGGTCCAGCAGTGCCTGGGCGCCGGCGTCCACCTCACGACGCCGGCCGAGCGCGACGAGGTCATCGCCTATGTCGAGGGCGCCACCCGTCACCTGCCGGCCGACGACCTCCACGTGCTGGGCTATCACGACTTCCTCGAGGGGCTGTCGCGCGGCGTCGCCGCGCACCACGCCGGGATGCTGCCGGCGTTCAAGGCCGTCGTCGAGGAGCTCTACCTGCGCGGGTTGTGCAAGGTCGTCTTCGCCACCGAGACCCTCGCCCTCGGCATCAACATGCCGGCCCGGACCGTGGTCATCGAGAAGCTCTCGAAGTGGAACGGCGAGACCCACGCCGACATCACGCCGGGGGAGTACACCCAGCTCACGGGCCGTGCCGGACGCCGCGGCCTCGACGTCGAGGGCCACGGCGTCGTGCTGTGGCAGCCGGGCACCAACCCGCGCGACCTCGCCGGTCTGGCCTCGACGCGCACCTATCCGCTGCGCTCGTCGTTCCGCCCGTCGTACAACATGGCGGTCAACCTCGTGCACCACTTCGGGCGGTCGCGCTCGCGCGAGCTGCTCGAGCAGTCGTTCGCGCAGTTCCAGGCCGACAAGGCCGTCGTCGGACTCGCTCGCCAGCTCGCCAAGAGCGACGACGCCCTGGCGGGCTACGTCGAGGCGGCCCGATGCCACCTCGGCGACTTCATGCAGTACGCCGGGCTGCGCCAGCGCATCGGCGAGGTCGAGAAGTCGGCCAGCCGGTCGCGTCGTACGGACCGGCGCGACGAGGTCATCGAGTCCCTGCGCCACCTCAAGGTCGGCGACGTGATCCAGGTGCCCGTCGGCAAGTTCGCCGGGTACGCCGTGGTCACCGACCCCGGCTGGAACCCCGACAGCCCGCGCCCGATGGTCGTCACCGCCGACCGCCAGGCGCGCCGGCTCGCGATGATCGACTTCCCGACCCCGGTGGCCGCGGTGGCCCGCCTGAAGGT
The DNA here is from genome assembly GCF_006346395.1 of Nocardioides plantarum. Taxonomy (NCBI): domain Bacteria; kingdom Bacillati; phylum Actinomycetota; class Actinomycetes; order Propionibacteriales; family Nocardioidaceae; genus Nocardioides; species Nocardioides plantarum. The sequence goes on along the minus strand of NZ_VDMS01000003.1, from coordinate 147,838 downwards.
GCCCAAGAGCTTCTCCGGGCGCAACCCGCAGATGCGCCGCGACCTGGCCTCGGCGCTGGTCGACAAGACCCACGGCCTCGCACCGCCCCCGCCGGGTTCGGCGCGCGGTGGAGCGGGCCGCTCCTCGGCGCCCCACTCCGGGGCGGTCGGCGACGAGATCGACGACCTGCGTGCCCGGCTCAGGGCACACCCGTGCCACTCCTGTCCCGACCGCGAGGACCACGCCCGCTGGGCCGAGCGCTGGTTCAAGCTCGACCGCGACGCCGCGACCCTGCGTCGGCGCATCGAGCAGCGCACCAACACCGTGGCCCGCCAGTTCGACCGGGTCTGCGAGGTGCTGACCGCGCTGGGCTACCTCGACGGCGACGTGGTCACCGACCGCGGCAAGCACCTGATGCGCCTCTACGGCGAGACCGACCTGCTCGCGGCCGAGGCCCTGCGCCTCGGGCTCTGGGACGGTCTCACCCCCTCCGGGCTCGCCGCCGCCCTGGCGTCGCTGATCTACGAGACGCGGCGGGCCGACGACAACCGGGTGCCCCGGATCCCGGGTGGCGACATCGGCGACGCGATCGAGGCCACCCGCAGGCTGTGGGTCGACCTCGACGCCCTCGAGCGGGAGCATCGCCTCGACTTCCTGCGCCCACCCGACCCGGGGTTCGCGTGGCTGGCCTACCGCTGGGCTGAGGGCGACGACCTCGACGACCTGCTCGGCCCGAGCGACCTCTCGGCGGGTGACTTCGTGCGCTGGACCAAGCAGCTGCTCGACCTGGCCGGCCAGGTCGCCGATGCCGCGGGCGACTCCCCGCTGCGTCGTACGGCGCGTGAGGTGATGGGTCTGCTCAAGCGCGGCGTGGTCGCCTACTCCAGCCTGGTGGAGGACTGACGCCTAGTCCGAGGTGATGCCCGGCGGCGCCGGGGCGCCGGCGACCTGGAAGGCCCCGCCGACGGCGTCCTCGTCGCGGATGGCGGCGACCAGGACCTCGGCCAGGTCGCCGCGCGGCACGGGTCCGGGTGCGACGTCCTGACCCAGCAGCACCTCGCCGGTCGGCAGGTCGTCGGTGAGCAGCGTCGGGCGCAACGCGGTCCAGGCCAGGCCGCTGGTGGCCGCGAGCGCGACGAGCTCGTCGCCGTTCCAGGCCCCCGGGACCAGCAGGAACCGCGTCACGCCCGCGCGCCGGGCGGCCTCGACGACCACGGCCGGCGAGGTCGGGGCGAGGTGGATGACAGCGGCACATCCGCGCAGGGCGTCGGCGACCGCGGCCGGGCCCTGCTCGAGGTCGACCATCCGGACCTCGGCGCCCAGGCGTTCGAGGCCGGCCCGAGCCGCCTCGTTGCGCGCGACGGCCACCGGCGGGGCCTTCTCGCGACCGGCCAGCAGCTCGACGACCAGGCGTCCCAGACGGCCCGACGCGCCGACCACGGCCACCCGTGGGCTCTCGGGCCAAGCGTCCGGGGTCGCGCGGGTCCACCACGGCAGCGTCGTACCGGTGAGGACCGCGAGGTGCGGCTGCCGGGCGGCGAGCCAGCCCACGGCCGCGGTGAAGTCGGTGTGGCCGGCCTCGCCGACCAGGACCGTGCGGACCTGGGTGGGCGTGAGCGACAGCAGCCGGGCGGGCGCCGCGAGGTGGGTGGTCTCGAACGGGGCGTCGTCGAGCAGCCGGTCGTCGGCGAGGGTGAAGCGCAGCACCTCGAGCGGTACGTCGCTGCCCAGCGCCTTGGCCGCCCGCAGGTCGAGGGTCGTGTGGCTGACCGCCCTCACCCAGCCCCACGGCACCGTGGACCAACCGAGGTGGTCGGGCACCTCCTGCTCGGGGTCGTCGGAGACGACGATGCCCTCGCGCAGGTGGAGCCCGTCGCCGTCGAGCCGGGCGAGCAGCTCGGGCTCGGCGGCGGCCCGTAGCCCGCGCACCGAGCGCGCGCCGACCGCGGCACCGTAGGCCCCGACCCCGCCGATCACGGCCGCCGCGAAGGCATCGGCACCGCCGACGTCCTGGGTGAGCAGCCCGACGAGGCACGCGAGCGCGAGCATCGCCATGAGCACCGTGAAGGCCACGGCCATGCCCGTCAGCCAGCGCAGGCCACTGGTCGGCGTCGTCCGGATCTCGAAGGCGTCGGTGGCGCTCACCCCGCGAGGACCCCGAGCAGCCGGTTGACGGGGGTGTCGAGGCTCCATCGCGCCACGAGGTCGACGAGCCGCTCGGGGTCGGCGGGCGTGCTGGGCAGTGCGGTGCGCGAGCGGTCGAGGTCGATGTCGCGGGCGACCGCGACGACCGTCGGCGCCACCGCCAGGTAGTCGCGCGCGGCGTTGATCTTGGCCCGCGGGCCGGTCGCGAGACCCGACCCGGGATCGGCCGCGGCGGCGACGATGCCGTCGAGGTCGGCGTACTTCTGCAGCAGGGTCGCCGCGGTCTTCTCCCCGACGCCGGCCACGCCGGGAAGCCCGTCGGAGGCGTCGCCGCGCATGGTGGCGAAGTCGGCGTACTGGCGGGCCTCGATGGCGTACTTGTCGCGCACCCACTGCTCGGTCACCTGCTCGTGGCGCCCGACGCCCTTGCCGATGTAGAGGATGCGGACGGCACCCCCCTCGGCAGAGTCGTCGACCAGCTGGAACAGGTCGCGGTCGCCGGTGACGACGTCGACCGGCTGGCCCGCGCCGGTGGCGAGGGTGCCGATGACGTCGTCGGCCTCGTAGCCGGGGGCGCCGATCACGCAGATGCCGAACGCCTCGAGCACCTGCCGCAGGATCGGCACCTGCACCCCGAGCGGGTCGGGCACCTCCTCGACGTCCGGGGCACTGGCCACCTCCTCGACCACGCGGTGCGCCTTGTACGACGGGATCAGGTCGACGCGCCACTGCGGCCGCCAGTCGTCGTCCCAGCAGCACACGAGGTCGGTCGGCTGGTACTGCTCGACGAGCCGGCTGATGTAGTCGAGCATCCCGCGGACCGCGTTGACGTTGGTGCCGTCGGGGGCGGCGTACTCGGGCATCCCGAAGAACGCGCGGAAGTACATCGAGGCCGAGTCGAGCAGCAGCAGGCGGCCAGGGTCGGTGGGGGTGCCGGTCACCCGGCGCATCCTGCCACGGCGTCCAGCGGCCGCGGTGCTACCTCTGCGGCGTCGACAACTACTAGGGTTCGACCGGTGACGACCGAGCTCGAGGCCACCGACCGCAAGATCCTGGAGCTCCTCGCCGCCGACGGCCGGATGTCCTTCACCGACCTCGGCAAGGCAACCGGGCTGTCGACCTCCGCGGTGCACCAGCGGGTCAAGCGGCTCGAGCAGCGCCGGCTGATCCTGGGCTACGGCGCGACCGTCAACCACGAGGAGGTCGGCCTGCCGCTGACGGCCTTCATCTCGATCCGCCCCATCGATCCCTCCCAGCCCGACGACTCGCCCGATCGGCTGCGCGCGATCAACGAGATCGAGTCGTGCTGGTCGGTGGCGGGGGAGGAGTCCTACATCCTCAAGGTCCGCGTCTCGACGCCCGCGGCGCTCGAGGACCTGCTGGCTCGCGTGCGCGCCGCGGCCAACGTGTCGACGCGCACGACGATCGTGCTGTCGACGCCGTACGAGACCCGGCCGGTGGTCGGGGTCTGAGGGGCCTGGCCCGCGGCGGCGACTTCAGGGATTGCCTGTTCACCGGGGAAGTCTGAAGTTCCCAGGCAATGCATTGCCTGCGAAGTTCAGAGGTCCCCGGCTCGCAGGCAATCCCTTAAGGGGTGGCCCAGACCTCGGTCCGCCGAGCCGGACGCTCAAGCAGCGGCGGGAACGAACTTCGCCCGGATCCGGTCGGCGGTCTGGCGAGGCCGGGCGAGGTCGGCCCAGACGACGCGCACGCACACCCACCCGGTGAGCCGGCAGATCATCTCCTCACGGCGCTGCTCGCGCACGACGACGTCCTTGGCCGACTCGCCGTCCCCGAGCAGACGTCCGTACTTGATCTCGCCGTCGAACTCGACGAAGACGCCGAGGGACGGCCACGCCAGGTCGACGCGGGCGACCACCCTGCCGCTCTCGTCGCGGACCTCGTAGTTGACCTCGGGTGCGGGAAGCCGCTGCGCCCAACACAGGTAGCGCAGCCGGGTCTCGCCGACGGACTCGGCGCGTGCGTCGGCGAGGCGCAGGATCAGGTCGGTGTGGAGGGTCTCGGGCCAGTCGTTCATCAGGGCGTAGCGCGTCGCGAGGCGCTCAGGGTCGGTCAGCGTTCGGTGAAGGAGGTCGTCGATGACGACCAGGGAGTGCTCGACGTCGAGCAGCGTGGTCACCTCGAGCGCCGTGCGCGTCGCGCTCATCACGAACAGACCGTCCCGGTCCTCGACTTCACCATCGAGGATGGTGCCGCAGTGCTGCGAGATGCCGGCCTCCTTGCGACCGGAGCGCTCGTCGCGACGGGTGAGGTCGACGTAGGTCAGGTCGACGTCCCACAGCGGAGCTGCCCACTCGTTGGCCGAGCTCTTGTGGCTCAGGACGACCTTGGTCCTCGCCTGGCGCACGGCGGCGCGGCAGCGCACGGCGTAATGCTGCTCCTTGGTCATCTCGTCCCAGGTGGCGCCGTCGCGATAGGCCCCGTGACGCACCCGCCGCCACTCGCCGCTCTTCACGAGCGCGCTGATCGCGTGGTCGTGGTAGCCGAGCGCCTCGGCCTCCCGGCGCAGGAAGACGCCGTAGCGATCGCAGATCTGGAGCAGTGCGGGGTCCATGACGGCGATCGTGTCGCGGATGAGGTCCGCCGGCACCCTTGCGCGCGCCGCCTGTGGATAGCGATCGCGAACCGCGCGCTTCAGGGATTACCTGTTCACCGGGGAAGCCTGAAGTTCCCAGGCAATGCATTGCCTGCGAACTTCAGAGGTCCCCGGCTAGCAGGCAATCCCTGAAGCGGCGCGCTCGACTCAGTAAGCCTGCAGCGCCGCCATCCGACGCGACGCCTCGGCCACCTCGGCGGCCTTGAGCGCCGACGTGTCGAGGTCGCCGTGCTCGGCCCACCACGCCTGGCCCTCGGCGGGCAGGGTGTGGATCGGGTCGTAGTACTCGTAGGTGCTGCTCATGTCGTGGCCCTCGTCCATCTCGATCGAGGTCCGGTAGTTCTTGGTCCAGTGCGAGATGCCGCGCACCTCGTCGTACGACGCCAGCTGGTGCACCCAGCGCTTGCCGACGAACGGCACGTCGCACACGATGCGCGGCGTGGCGAAGCCGGGCAGGTAGCCCATGATGTGGTGCTGCAGCCGCTGGGCGTCACCGACCGAGACCCGCCAGTGCTCCGAGTACGGGATCATGTCGCACATGTAGAAGTAGTAGGGCATGATCTGCGCCCCGTCGAGGAGCGCGAAGCACAGGTCGAGGAGCGCGTGCGGGTCGGCGTTGACGCCGTTGAGCAGCACGCCCTGGTTGCGTACGTCGCGCACCCCGGCGTCGAGCATCGCGCGGGACGCCTCGGCGACGAGCGGGGTGATCGAGTTGGCGTGGTTGGCGTGGGTGTGGATCGCGATCGACACCCCGCGGCTGCGGGCGATGCCGGCCACGCGGGCCATGCCCTCCTGAACCTCGGGCTGCAGCCAGTGCTGGGGGAGACCGACCAGGGCCTTGGTGGCCAGCCGGATGTCGCGGATGTTGTCGATCTCAAGCACGCGGGTCAGGAAGTCCTCGAGCCGGGCCCACGGCATGTTGGCGACGTCGCCGCCGGAGACCACGACGTCGCGCACGCTCGGCGTACGGCGCAGGTAGTCCATCATCGAGGCGAGCCGGTCGGTGGGCTTGGCGACGAACTTGAGCTTCTCGACGGTCGGGGTCGAGTTGCCGACGAGGTCCATGCGCGTGCAGTGGCCGCAGTACTGCGGACAGGTCGGGAGCAGCTCGGCGAGCACCTTGGTGGGGTAGCGGTGCGTCAGGCCCTCGGCGACCCACATGTCGTGCTCGTGCAGCGAGTCGCGGGTGGCGTGCGGGTGGGAGGACCAGTCGGTGCGCCGGTCGCTGAAGACGGGGATCATGTAGTGGCGCACCGGGTCGGCGTAGAACGCGTCGGTCAGCGAGCCCGGACCGCCGACGGCGGCGTGCGGCGCCATGGTGTTCATCATCTGCGGCGGCACGAGCATCGACATGGTGGCCCGCTCGGCCTGGTCGCGCTCGAGGTCGGCGTAGAACCGGTCGTCGACCAGGTCGCCGAGCAGCTCACGCAGCTGCTTGACGTTCTTGACGCAGTGGGCGCGCTGCCACTGCACCGACGCCCACTGCTCGGCGGTGACGTCCTTCCAGCCGGGGAACCGGGTCCAGTCGGGCTCGACGAGCTCGACCCGCTGGTAGGGGTAGGGCTGGCCGTTGTCCAGGCCCAGGGACAGGCTGGTCTCGATGCTCATGGCGACTCTCCGTGCCTCGCTGATCTGCGCCCAGGGCGCCGTGTGACCTAGGCTACGGGCAGAACGTCCGGCTCGCACATCTCCACGCCGGAAGATCTTCGGTTACCAGTACTTAACGAAGGACGACTGTGATCTCACCCGAGAGCGACCCCACCGGACTGCACCGGGTGCTGGACCGGCCCCCCGTGCTGCCGCAGGCTGCCCAACGCCTCGACACGCGCCGCGAGCTGTGGCCCGACGAGGTGCGCATCCGCGTCGAGCGGCTCAACCTCGACGCCGCGTCCTTCCGCCAGCTCGAGCGCACCCACACCACCGACGGGGTCGTCGACGGTGACGCGATCCGCGCGGCCGTCCTCGACATCGTCGCCACCCGCGGCAAGATGCAGAACCCCGAGACGGGCTCCGGCGGGATGCTCGTCGGCACGGTCGAGGAGGTCGGCCCCGACTCGCCGCTCGGCCTGGCCGTCGGCGACCGCGTCACCACGCTGGTCTCCCTCACGCTGACCCCGCTGGTCCTCGAGGACGCCCTGGCCTCGTGGGACGGGCTGGGGGAGCAGGTGCCGTGCGACGGCTACGCCGTCCTCTTCGGCCGCTCCATCGCCGCCGTCATCCCCGACGACCTGCCGGTGCCGCTCAGCCTGTCGGTGATGGACGTGTGCGGTGCGCCCGCCCTGACCGCCCGCATCGTCGGCGAGTACGCCGCCACCGGCCGCGATCCCGTGGTGGCGGTGGTGGGGGGCGCGGGCAAGTCCGGCTCCCTCAGCCTGGCTGCCGCCCGCGATGCCGGCGCCGCCCGCACCATCGGCGTGGTGCCCCACCAGGCCGAGTCCGAGCTGCTCACCGGCGCAGGGCTCGCCGACGAGGTCACCATCGCCGACGCCCGCGACCCCGTCGCCCTGCGCGACGCCGTGGAGAAGGCCGGCGGCCCGGCCGACGTCACCGTCGTCTGCGTCGACGTGCCCGGCTGCGAGGGCGGCGCCGTGCTGGCGACCGCCGACGGCGGCACCGTCGTCTTCTTCTCCATGGCCACGTCGTTCTCGGCCGCCGCGCTCGGCGCCGAGGGCCTGGCCGCCGATGTGCGGATGCTCGTCGGCAACGGCTTCGTGCCGGGCCACGCGGCGTACGCGATGGACCTGCTGCGCCGCACCGACGGCGTACGCCGGCTGTTCGAGAGCAGGCTCTGATGGCCGCGCGCGCTGCCAAGCGCGCCACCAAGCTCGACCTCGATCCCGCCACCGTCAGGCAGGCCCGCAGCCTGGCCCGCAAGGCCGGGCGCCCGATCGTGACCATGGCCAAGAAGCACACGACGGTGGCCGTCGAGCGCGCCACCCTGCGTCTGGCGGGCCTCGGCGGGGCCGACGACGAGGGCACCCCCTGGGTCAACCGGCTCATGGACACCGTGCGCGCCGACCTGCACGAGGTCGGCGGGCTCGAGCACGGAGTCGCACTGCCGGTCTGGGACGCCCTCCTGCGCGGCGAGGCCGACGACCTCGCGACCCTGGCCCAGAAGGCCGCGGCCGGCTCGGTCACCTTCCGCCTGCCCGAGGGCAGGGACGCCGAGCGGGCACGCGCGGCCAGCCGCCGCCAGGTCGTGCGGGGCCTGAAGACGGTCGACAAGCGCCGCCTCGAGCGCGATCGGATGATCAAGCGCCACGGAGACGCCCCGCGCCAGCCGTGGATCTACCTCATCGTCGCCACCGGCGACATCTACGAGGACATCCCTCAGGCCCAGCAGGCCGCTCGCGAGGGCGCCGACGTGATCGCCGTGATCCGCTCGACCGGTCAGAGCCTGCTCGACTTCGTGCCCGAGGGCGCGACCCGCGAGGGCTACGCCGGCACCTACGCGACCCAGGACAACTTCCGGCTGATGCGCGCGGCGCTCGACGAGTCGAGCAAGCAGCTGGGCCGCTACGTCCGCCTCACCAACTACGCCAGCGGGCTCTGCATGCCCGAGATCGCGGCGCTGGCCGGGCTCGAGCGGCTCGACATGATGCTCAACGACTCGATGTACGGGATCCTGTTCCGCGACATCAACCCGATCCGCACGTTCGTCGACCAGCGCTTCAGCCGCCAGGTCCATGCCCGCGCCGGCATCATCATCAACACCGGCGAGGACAACTACCTCACCACCGCCGACGCCATCGAGGCCGCCCACACGGTCACGACCAGCCAGCTGCTCAACGAGTACTTCGCCAAGGAGGCCGGGCTCGAGGACTGGCAGCTCGGCCTGGGCCACGCCTTCGAGATCGACCCCTCGATCCCCGACTCCTTCCGCCTCGAGCTCGCCCACGCGCTGCTGGCCCGTGAGGTGTTCCCGAACGCCCCGCTGAAGTGGATGCCGCCGACGCGCCACATGACCGGCGACGTCTTCAAGGGCAACCTGCTCGACGGGTTCTTCAACCTGGCCGGGGCGCTCACCGGTCAGGGCATCCTGCTCGTCGGGATGATGACCGAGGCCGTCGTGACGCCCTGGATCTCCGACCGCGACATCGCCCTGCAGAACGTCCGCTACGTGATGGAGGCCGCCGGCCGACTGCACGAGGACTTCCACCCGGCTCCGGACGGCGTCATCAACCAGCGCGCCCGCCAGGTGCTGGGGGAGTCGATCGAGCTGCTCGAGAGGATCGTCGACGACGGCCTGCTCGATGCCATCAGCACCGGCACCTTCGGGCTGATGAAGCGCCCGGCCGACGCCGGCCGCGGCCTCGACGGGGTCGCGGCCAAGTCCAGCGTCTACTACAACCCCGCCACGGAGATCCTCGACGCCCAGGAGGTGCTGTGATGAGCGACCCGACCGCTCCCGATCCGCTGCGGCCGGTGGTGCCCTACGGCGACACCACCGGCGACGCCATGGTGCAGATCAGCTTCACCCTGCCGATGCCGCACTCCAAGATCGCCGAGGGCTCGGCCCAGCAGCTGGCCAACAAGATGGGGATGGATCCCGCGCTGGTCGTGCACGCCAAGCCGATGGGACCCGACTTCACGTTCTTCGTGGTCTACGGGCGGGTCAACCACGTCGTCGACCCGAGCATCGTCCAGGTCGTCGAGCGCGACTACCCGCTGCTGACACCCAAGGAGGTCAACGCGGCCGTCAAGCGCTCGCTGCGCCGCCGGCTCACGGTCGTGGGCGCCTGCATCGGCACCGACGCCCACACGGTCGGCATCGACGCCATCCTCAACATCAAGGGCTTCGCGGGCGAGAAGGGTCTCGAGTACTACCGCGAGCTCAAGGTCGTCAACCTCGGCGCCCAGGTCTCGGTGCCCCAGCTCGTCGAGCGGGCCCGTGCCGAGAGGGCCGACGCCGTCCTGGTCTCGCAGGTCGTCACCCAGCGCGACGCCCACCTGCTCAACACCCGCGAGATGTCCGCGGCCTTCCGCGAGTCCTACCCCTCCGACAAGCGCCCGCTGCTCATCGTCGGCGGCCCGCGCTTCGACGAGAACATGGCCGGCGAGCTCGGTGTCGACCGCGTCTTCGGACGCGGTACGACGCCCGGTGAGGTCGCCTCCTTCATCGCCCACCGACTCGCCGCCACGAAGGTCGCCTGACATGTCCCTCCCGCCAGAGCCCCAGCCCCACCCCCAGCCGGTCGTCGGGACCCGCGTCGTCCACCGGCGCTACGTCCCCTACGCCCACGCCCACTACGCCGGCAACCTCGTCGACGGTGCCTACAGCCTCGGGCTGTTCGGCGACGTCGCCACCGAGCTGTGCATCGTCACCGACGGCGACGAGGGGCTCTTCGCCTCCTACTCCGACGTCCAGTTCAAGGCCCCTGTGCGGGCCGGTGACGTGCTGGAGGTCACCGCCGAGCTGGTCCGTGCTGGCACCCGGTCGCGGCTGATGGAGTTCGCCGTCCGCGTGGTCGCCCGGGGGGCTGCGACCGCGGAGCGACCGGGCCGGGCCGAGGTAATCGAGCCGCCGTTGCTGGCGACCACGGCCACCGGCACCGTGGTGGTTCCGGGCTGAGCCTCGGCGCGTCGTGTGCGACACGCCGTACGGGATGACTATTTCGAGGACTATTTCTCGTCTAGGGTCCTCGCGCTGACCTGCGATGATGGCCGTCGTCGCAGGTCAGACGCCGGTTGACACCCCCGAGAGCCCGCGCGAGCCTTGCCGCGTTCGCTCGTGCAGGTCGTGGCAGGCGGACCGACGTCCGAGTGGCCGTGTGCTCACCAGGTGTAGCGCCAACATCGTGGTGACGATGGTTCGCGGAGGTCGGTCCGCACCGCGAGAGCGACGCGGGAGGGCCCGCCCGGGCCGAGACAACGACGTCGTCACGACACCCAGTCGTGGCGGCGACGGCCGGAGCCCCGGTGGTCCCTCCCGCTCATGCACGCGGATCCTTCGGAGCCCACCACCGTGACGTTCCTGTGTGGCCACCCAGGGTCGCCCGGTAGCGTTGCCCCTCGTGCTGGCCCGCTCCCTCGTCGCGGCGCTCGCCGGGGTGGTCCTCTCGCTGGCCTACGAGCCGGTGGCCGTGGCCTACGTGATGCCGTTCGCGCTCGCGGCGTACGCCGTGTGCACGCGCGAGGTCCGCTCGCGGGCAGGCTTCCTGGTGGGCCTGGCCTTCGGAGTCGGGTTCTACTTCCCCCACATCCACTGGATGAGCCCGTCGATCGGGCTGCCCGCCTGGCTGGCACTGGCGTCCGTCGAAGCGCTGTTCTACGGGGTCCTCGGCGCCCTGTCGCCGGTCATCCAGCGGCTGCGGTCGTGGCCGGCGTGGCTGGCCGCCGCCTGGGTCGCGATGGAGACCATCCGCTCGACGTGGCCGTTCAGCGGGATGCCGTGGGGCCGGCTGGGCTTCGGCGTGGTGGACACCCCGCTGGCCCCGGCGCTGGCCTACGTGGGCGTCAACGGGGTCAGCATGCTGGTGGCGCTGCTCGGCTTCCTGCTGGCCCGGCTGCTGCTGTCCGCCCGGGGCGACGAGCGGCTGTTCGCGCTGGCCGCGGTCGTGCTGGTCGCGGCGGTGTCGGTCATACCCGCGGTGCGCCCCTGGACGCTCGACACGACGGGCACGGCCACGGTGGCCGCCGTGCAGGGCAACGTCCCCGGTCGCGGCGACGACGTCCTCTACGACGTCGAGCAGCTCACGCAGAACCACGTCGACGCGACCGTCGCGCTGGCCGACCGCGTCGCCGCGGGCGAGTCGCCGGGGCCCGACTTCGTCGTCTGGCCGGAGAACTCCACGGCCCGCGATCCCTTCGAGGACGCCGGGATCAACGCCGGCATCACCCGCGCGACCCAGGCCATCGGCGTGCCCGTGCTGGTCGGGGCCATCGTCGACGCGGATGCCGGCCACATCCTCAACCAGGGCATCGTCTGGGACCCCGAGACCGGTGCGGGGGACCGCTACGCCAAGCGGCACCCCGTCGCCTACGGCGAGTACATCCCGCTGCGCAGCGTCCTGCCCGACAGCCTGGTCAACAGCGGCCAGCTGGCCCGGATCCCGCGCGACATGCTGAGCGGGAGCCGCAGCACGCCACTGACCATCGCCTGCGTCGAGGTCGCCGACTCCATCTGCTTCGACGTCGCCTACGACGACGGCATCAAGACGCAGGTCGACCACGGGGCCGAGCTGCTGGCCGTGCAGACCAGCAACGCCAGCTTCATCTTCACCGACCAGATCGAGCAGCAGTTCGCGATCACCCGGGCCCGCGCCATCGAGACCGGCCGCTACGTCGTCGTCGCGGCCACCAACGGCGTCTCGGGCGTCATCGCCCCCGACGGCTCGGTCGTCGAGCGCACCCAGCGGCGCACCCAGGACGTCGTGGTCCAGACGGTGGACCTCAAGAGCGGCCGGACACCCGGGCTCGCGGTGGGGGAGGTGCTGCGGGCCGGCACCCCCGTGGTGACGGTCCTCGGCGTGCTGTGCGGGATCATCGTCGGCAGGCGCAAGCCGACGACCGCCGTCCAGCCGCCACCCAGGATCGAGGACCCCGACGCGTGACCCGCATGGTGATGGTCCTCCCGACCTACGACGAGGCCCTCAACCTGGCCTGGATCGTGGGGCGCCTGCACGCCGCGCAGCCGGGGCTCGACGTGCTCGTGGTCGACGACCAGTCACCCGACGGCACCGGTGAGATCGCCGACCGGCTGGCGGCCGCCGACCCCCGCGTCCACGTGCTCCACCGCAGCGCCAAGGGCGGCCTCGGGGCGGCGTACCTCGCCGGCTTCGGCTGGGCCCTCGAGCACGGGTACGACGTGATCGGCGAGATGGACGCCGACGGGTCGCACCAGCCCGAGCAGCTGCACCGGCTCATCGACGCGCTGCCCGGGGCCGACCTGGTCATCGGGTCGCGCTGGGTGCCGGGCGGCAGCGTCGTCAACTGGCCGCTGCGCCGCGAGCTCCTCTCGCGCGGGGGCAACATCTACGTCCGGCTGCTGCTCGGCATCCGCGTGCGCGACGCGACCGCGGGCTACCGGCTGTTCCGACGCAGCACCCTGGAGCGGATCGACCTCGACCAGGTCCGCTCCACCGGCTACGTCTTCCAGACCGACATGGTGAGCCGGACCCTGCACGCCGGGCTCGTCGTGCGTGAGGTGCCGATCGAGTTCGTCGAACGGGTCCGCGGCGAGTCGAAGATGAGCGGGGCGGTGGCCACCGAGTCGCTGCGCCGGATCACCGTGTGGGGCCTGCGCGAGCGCCGCGACCAGGTACGCCGTGGCCTCGCGTCGCGTCGTCGCCCCCCGCCGCCCACCTGACCCGCGTCCTACACTCGGTGACATGGCCACCGACCGTCCCGTCCGACCCGAGCGACCCGAACGAGCGGCGGGCGCCGGACGGTCGCGGCGGCGCAGCCGCCTGACGTGGGTGCTGTTCGTGCTGTTCGTGGTCGTGCCGATTATCGAGATCTACGTGCTCATCCAGGTCGGGCAGGTCATCGGCGGGTGGTGGACCGTGGCCCTGCTCATCGCCGACAGCATCCTCGGCAGCTGGCTGGTCAAGCGCGAGGGTGGTCGGGCGTGGCGCGGCCTGCGGTCGGCGCTCGAGACTGGCCGGATGCCCGCCACCGAGCTCGCCGACGGGGCGCTGATCCTGGTCGGCGGCACCCTGATGCTGAGCCCCGGCTTCGTCTCCGACGTGTTCGGCATCCTGCTCATCCTGCCGTTCACCCGGCCGGTGTTCCGGGCGCTGCTGGCCCGGATCGTGACCCGTCGGCTCGCGGTTATCGGACCGCTCGGCGGCCCGGGCGCCGGACGGGGCCCGGACGCACGACGCCCCGGACCTGTGGTCCGGGGCGAGGTGGTCGAGGACTAGCGGATCGAAGGAAGCGGATCGAAGGAACCGCGACCGTCACGAAACGATCAGGCGGCGGTCAGGCGGTCGCGCGTGCCTTCTTCTTCGACGAGGCGCGGTGCAGGTGGGCCGGCCCGATCTCGCCGCCACGCAGCAGCTCGAGACGCTCCTTGAGGATGTCCTCGAGCTCCTTCTCGGAGCGGCGTTCGAGCAGCATGTCCCAGTGGGTGCGGACCGGCTTCTCGGCCTTCTCGACACGCTCGATGCCGGACGTGCTGAGGCCTTCGGCGCCGCAGCGGGGGCACTCCCAGACCGCCGGCACGTCGGCCTCGACCGACATGGTGATCTCGAAGTCGTGACCGTGCTGGCACCGGTAGCCGACCTGCTGACGGGCGGCGAACTCGATGCCGCGCTCGTCCTCGAAGCTCTGACCACCCAGTCGTGCGCCACGCAGTGTGCGCTCTGCCATGAGGCACCTCCAAACCATGTGTGCGTGGGATGCGAGGCGGGCGGACGCCCGACTCTCTGTACTCAACGGTACCCAGCGCGCCAAGATTCCACGCCCGTTCCGCCCAGACCTTCGGTATGCCGTCGCCAGGTGCGTCGCGCGCGGGCCCGGGCCCGCCGGTCAGCCCTGCGTGCCGGTCGCGGTGCGCAGCGGTTCCGGCACGGTGTTGCCGGCCTCGCGGATGCCGCGCTCGGGATCGAGCCGTAGGAGGAAGAACGCGCCGACGGCGAAGAAGGCGATCAGGGCGAGCAGCGCCGGCCGGTAGGAGTCGGTGAGCTGGAACATCACGGCGAACACGAACGTGCCGAGCCACGACGTACCTCGCTCGCAGGCGTTGTAGAGCGCGAAGTACTCGCCCTCGCGGCCCCGGGGGATCAGCAGGCTGAAGAAGGACCGCGACAGCGCCTGGGTGCCGCCCAGGACCAGCCCGATCGCCACCGCGATCAGCATGAAGAGCGGCACGTTGCCCTCGGGCAGGAAGAACGCCAGGACCACGATGACGATCCACACGAAGACGCCGTAGAGGATCGGCTTGTAGCTGCCCACCCTGGCCGCGATCCTCCCGAAGAGCAGGGCGCCGCCGAAGGCGACGAACTGGATGAGCAGGATCGTGCCGATCAGCACGCTGTCGCCGAAGCCGAGCGTCTTGGAGCCGTAGGTCGACGCGGCGTAGATCACGGTCTGGATGCCGTCGTTGAAGAACAGGTACGCCGCGAGGAAGGTCAGCGTCATCGGGTAGCCGCGCAGCTCCTTCAGGGTGCGCCAGAGCTGGCCGAAGCTGCGGTCCAGGACGCTGCCGGTGACCGCGACCGGGTCGACCGGGTCGCGGTCGCGCAGGCGCAGGAACGGGATGATCGTGAACCCGGCCCACCACACCGCCGCCGACAGCAGCGAGAGCCGCACCGCGAACCCGCTGGAGAGACCGATGGCGTCGTGACCGAGGAACATGCCGAGGTTGATCGCCAGCAGGACCCCGCCGCCGAGGTAACCGAAGGCCCAGCCGCGCGAGGAGACCCGGTCGCGCTCGTCCTCGGTCGAGATGTCGACCAGGATCGCCGAGTAGCTCACCAGCGAGCAGCCGGCCAGCACGCTGGAGAACACGACCGCGACCGCGCCGATCTGCCAGTCGTCGTCCTTCATGAAGAACAGCAGCGAGGCGAACGCCGCGCCGGCCCAGGCGAAGAAGGCCATGTGCCGCTTCTTGTGCGAGGAGCGGTCGACGAAGGCGCCGACGACCGGGAGCACGAACGCGCTCAGGATCGTGGCGAAGCTGGTGAGGTAGAACGGCAGCGACCCGGCGGCGAGGTCGAGCCCCAGGAGCCCGACGGTGTTGCCGCACGAGGCGGCGTCGTCGAGGTTGTCGGGGCAGCCGGCGGCCTTGCCGGCGACCTCGATCATGTAGGGCGCGAACATGACGCTCAGCACCGTGGTGAAGTAGGCGCTGTTGGCCCAGTCGTACCAGTACCAGGCCTTCTGCTCCTGGGCGCGCTCGAGCGGCGCCAGGTCGGCGAACGAGGTCATGGGTCCCTTCCCAGGTCGTGGTCCTGCCACTGGCCGCGCTCGGCGAGCACGTGCTTCAGCGTGTCGGTGCGGTCGGTGAACATGCCGTCGACGCCACGGTCGAGCAGCACCCTCATCTCCTCCTCCGCGTCGATCGTCCAGACGTGCACATGCTTGCGCGCCGCGTGGGCCCGGCGCACCAGCCGCGCCGTGGTGACCACGAGACGGCCCCGGCGGTGCGGCAGCTGGAGGGCGTCGAAGTCGGCGCGCCGGCGTACGCCGGTGACGAAGCCCACGGCCTCGGCGTTCGAGGCCGACGTGGCCACGCGCCCGGCGGTGAGCCGCCGGAACTCACGGACCCTGGCCGTCGAGAAGGAGCCGACCAGGACGTCGTCCCAGAGGTTGCGGGCGCTGATCAGGTCGGCGAGCGGACGGACCGCACCGTCGGCCTTGAGGTCGATGTTGAAGCGGGCCCCCGGCAGCTCGTCGAGGAGCGCGGCCAGGGTCGGGATCTCCTCGCGGCCCCCGACGCGCGCCCGGCGTACGTCGGCGTGGGTGAGCGCGGCGATCGCGCCCTGCTGGTCGCTGACCCGGTCGAGCACGTCGTCGTGGAAGGCCAGCAGGACGCCGTCGGCGGTCGCGTGCACGTCGGTCTCGAGGTAGCGGTAGCCGAGGGAGGCGGCGTGCCGGAAGGCGGCGAGGGTGTTCTCGAGGCCCTCGATCTCGGGGTGGTAGGCGCCGCCGCGGTGGGCCAGCGCGAGCACCGTGCCCGGCTGTTCACACACCTCGTCGAGGTAGGGACGGCCGGTGCGCGGTGAGGTCACCGGGGAAGTATGGCGTCCGTCACGACGTGTGGGCTGAGCACCCGGGCTCGGGCGTGGGCTCCCGGGATCGGCTGCGGTGGTCTCGACATGCTTCTGGCGACCTCGTTCCTCGGTCGCCGGCGCTGCTCGACCTGGCCGCGCCCACGCCGGTCGCTCGTGCCTCGCGACCGGCTGCGCGTCTCAGATGTCGCGGAAGGTCTCGATGTTGGCGCCCAGGGCGCTGAGGCGCTCGGCGAGGTCCTCGTAGCCGCGGTGGATCACGTAGGTCGAGCGCAGCACCGAGGTGCCCTTCGAGGCGAGCATCGCCAGCAGGATGACGACCGCGGGACGCAGCGCCGGGGGGCAGACCAGCTCGGCGCCCGAGAACGACGTGGGGCCCTCGATCATCACGCGGTGGGGGTCGAGCAGCTTGACGTGACCGCCGAGCTTGGTGAGCTCGGTGAGGTAGATCGCGCGGTTCTCGTAGACCCAGTCGTGCAGGAAGGTCTGTCCGTCGGCCACCGCGGCGATGACCGCGAAGAACGGCAGGTTGTCGATGTTGAGGCCCGGGAACGGCATCGGGTGGATCTTGTCGAGCGGGGCGACCAGCTGCGACGGCTTGGTGTGGAGGTCGACCAAGCGCGTGTGGCCGTTGCGGGCGACGTACTCCTCGGAGCGCTCGTAGTGGAAGTTCATCTCCTCGAGCACCGCCAGCTCGATCTCAAGGAACTCGATCGGCACCCGGGTGATCGTGATCGACGACTTGGTGACGATGGCGGCCGCGAGCAGCGACATCGCCTCGATCGGGTCCTCGCTGGGGGCGTAGTCGACGTCGACGTCGATGGTCGCCAGCCCGGTGATGCGCAGCGTCGTGGTGCCGATGCCCTCGATCTCGACGCCGAGCTTCTGCAGGTAGAAGCAGAGGTCCTGGACCATGTAGTTGGACGAGGCGTTGCGGATGATCGTCTCGCCCGGGTGGAGGGCCGCGGCCATCAGGGCGTTCTCGGTGACGGTGTCGCCGCGCTCGGTGAGCACGATCGGGCGCCGGGGGCCGACGGCCCGGTCGACCTGGGCGTGGTAGCTGCCGTCGGTCGCCTTGACCTCGAGCCCGAAGGGTCGCAGCGCGGTCATGTGGGGCTCGACGGTGCGGGTGCCGAGGTTGCAGCCGCCGGCGTAGGGGAGGTCGAAGGTCTCGGCGCGGTGGAGCAGCGGGCCGAGGAACATGATGACCGAGCGGGTCCGACGGGCGGCCTCCTCGTTGATCCGGCTCAGGTCGAACTCACGGGGCGGGATGATCTCGAGGTCGTCGTCGCCGATCCACCGGGTCTGCACGCCGATGCTGTTGAGCACCTCGAGCAGCCGGTTGACCTCCTCGATGCGCGCCACTCGGCGCAGCGTGGTCCGGCCGCGGTTGAGCAGCGAGGCGCACAGGAGCGCGACGCCGGCGTTCTTGGAGGTCTTGACCTCGATCGAGCCCGACAGCGTGGTGGGGCCCTGGACGCGCAGGTGCGTCGGGCCGGCGCCGAGGGCGACGATCTCGGAGTCGAGCGCCTCGCCGATGCGGGCCAGCATCTCGAGCGAGAGGTTCTGGTGGCCCTTCTCGATCCGGTTGATCGCGCTCTGGCTTGTGCTCAGCAGATCGGCGAGCTGGGTCTGGGTCAGGCCCCGGTGCTTGCGCGCGTCACGGATGAGGTTGCCGATGCGTCCTTTGTAGTCCACTGCCATGTCACCCACGGTAACTCACATGTGAGATACCGGGTCAAGTCGTGGCGCGGCGCGCCGCGAGGTTGACCCGGCTGGTTGGCTGGGGGGCATGAAGGCAACGGTGATCCACGGCCCCCGCGACATCCGGTTCGAGGAGGTTCCCGACCCCACGATCCAGAAGCCGACCGACGCGATCGTCAAGGTGCACGCCTCGTGCATCTGCGGGTCCGACCTGTGGCCCTACCGAGGTGACGACGAGACCGAGAGCGCCCACACGATCGGGCACGAGTGCCTCGGCGTCGTGGAGGAGGTCGGCTCCGGCGTACGCGACTTCCGCCCCGGTGACTTCGTCGTCGTGCCGTTCGACCACTGCGACAACACCTGTCCGGCGTGCCTCAACGGCGCGCACTCGGCGTGCGACAACTTCGGCATCACCAAGAGCGGCCAGGCCGAGTACGCCCTGGTCACCCAGGCCGACGGGTCGCTGGTCAAGACCGACGGCGTGCCCGACGCCGATCTGGTCCCGTCGTTGCTCGCGCTCTCCGACGTGATGGCCACGGGCTGGCACGCCGCCGTGGCCGCGGGCGTCCGCGAGGGCGGCACCGCGGTCGTGGTCGGCGACGGCGCGGTCGGGCTCTGCGGCGTGCTGGCGGCGGCCCACCTGGGCGCCGAGACGGTGATCGCGATGTCGCGCCACGCGCCGCGACAGGAGCTGGCCCGCCGGTTCGGGGCGACGCACGTCGTGGCCGAGCGCGGCAAGGAGGGCGTCACGGCCGTCAAGGACATCCTCGGCGGCGTGGGAGGCGACGCGGTGCTCGAGTGCGTCGGCAACGGGCCGGCCTTCGAGCAGGCCTTCCGCGTGGCGCGCCCCGGCGCGACCGTCGGGTTCGTCGGCGTACCCCACGGGGCGGAGGCACCGCTGCGGACCATGTTCAGCAAGAACATCGGCCTGGCCGGCGGCATCGCGCCCGTCCGCCGCTACCTGCCCGAGCTGCTCCAGCTGGTCCTCGACCGCGTCATCGACCCGGGACAGGTCTTCGACCTGACGCTGCCGCTCGACCAGGTGGCCGACGGCTACCGCGCGATGGACGAGCGGACCGCGATCAAGGTGCTGCTCCAGCCCTGACGTCTCGTCGACCTGACGTCTCGTCGACCTGACGTCTCGTCGACCTGACGTCTCGTCGCCCAGCACTCTCCCTCCGGGTGGGCTCGCTGGGGGGTGGGCCGTCGTACGGTCGGAGCATGACTGAATCGAACACGCATTCGACCGACGCCACGGACCCGACGGAGCCCACCGGCTCGACCGAGGAGGTCCTCGGCGCCGGCGCCGGCAACACGACCGAGAAGGACCCCCACGACTGGGTCACCGGTGACGAGCCGATGACCGGCGCCCAGCGCAGCTACCTCGACACGCTGGCCCGTCAGGCGGGGGAGACCCTGTCGGCCGACCTGACCAAGGCCGAGGCGTCCGAGCACATCGAGCGGCTCCAGGAGTCGACCGGTCGGGGCACCGACTCCTGACGCACTTCGCGTGCGGACGTTAGCCTGCCGCGGGTGAGCGAGTTCCGGGCCGACGACGCGACCCCGACGGCTCGGGCGCTGGTGGCGCTCGAGCTGATCCAGGACCGTCCGGGGGTCTCGGGGGAGCGGCTCGGTGAGCGTCTCGGGGTCACGTCGCGCGCGGCCCGGCGCTATGTCGGGATCCTGCGTCAGGCGGGCATCCCGGTCGAGTCGACGCCGGGCAAGCACGGCGGCTACCGACTGGGGCGGGGTTTCCGGGTGCCGCCGCTGATGTTCTCGACCGACGAGGCGCTGGCGCTGGTGATGGCCGCGGTGCGGGGGCGCGGAGCGGTCGGGGGCGACGGCGCGGTGGACACGGCGCTCGACAAGATCGCGCGAGTGTTGCCCGCGTCCTTGTCCGGTCCCGTCGAGGCGCTGCGGGCCATCGGGTCGGCCCCGTCGGGCGACGGACCCGACCCGCGGCTGGCGAGCGAGCTGGCCCGAGCCGCGCAGGACGGCGTACGGCTGCGGTTGCGCTACCGGACGGCCGGTGGCGCCGAGCCACGCGAGATGACCGTCGACCCGTGGGGCGTCAACCTGCGCCACGACCGCTGGTACCTCCTGTGCTGGTCGCACCACGCCGACGCCAAGCGGGTCCTGCGGCTCGACCGGATCGAGTCGGCCACCCCCACGGGCGACCGGTTCACCCCGACCCTCGACCTGGACGTCGCCACGGCGGTCGACGAGCACATGGCGGAGGGCTGGGGCATCCCGGTCGAGGTCGTCGTCGCGGCGCCGTACGACGAGGTCGCGGCCTGCCTGCCGCGCAGCCTGGGCCGGCTCGAGACGACCGACACCGGGCACACGCGCGTGGTCGGCAGCACCGACGACGCCGGCTGGTACGCCTGGCAGCTGCTGCGGATCGGCGCGCCGTTCACGGTCGTCGGACCTCCCGCCCTGCGCGACGAGTGCCGTCGGCTGTCGGGCCGCCTGCGCGACGCCGCGGCCCCGACACCCGGGGAGGTGCCCGCATGACGAGCCACGTGCCCGCCGCGGCCCGCCACGACCTGATCCGGGTCGTCGGCGCACGGGTCAACAACCTGCGTGACGTCAGCGTCGACCTGCCCAAGCGCCGGCTCACGGTGTTCACCGGGGTGTCCGGCTCGGGCAAGAGCTCGTTGGTGTTCGGGACCGTCGCGGCCGAGTCCCAGCGGCTGATCAACGAGACCTACAGCACGTTCGTGCAGGGCTTCATGCCGACGCTGGCCCGTCCCGACGTCGACGTGCTTGAGGGACTGACCACCGCGATCATCGTCGACCAGGAACGGATGGGGTCCGATCCCCGCTCCACGGTCGGCACCGCTACCGACGTCCACGCGATGCTGCGCATCCTGTTCAGCCGGCTGGGCACTCCCCACGTCGGGGGCCCGCAGGCGTTCTCGTTCAACGTCGCCTCGATCGCCGGCGCCGGAGCGGTCACCGTCGAGAAGGCCGGCCGCACGATCCGCGAGCGGCGGGAGTTCAACGTCACCGGCGGCATGTGCCCGCGGTGCGAGGGTCGCGGCCACGTGCAGGACTTCGACCTCACCGCGCTCTACGACGACGAGAAGTCGCTCAACGAGGGTGCCCTGAGCATCCCGGGCTACACGATGGACGGCTGGAACGGCCGGATCCTGCGTGGCTGCGGCTGGTTCGACCCCGACAAGCCGATCAAGGACTACTCCGAGCGGGAGCTCGACGACCTCCTGCACAAGGAGGCCACCAGGATCAAGGTCGACGGCATCAACCTGACCTTCCTCGGCCTCGTCCCCCAGATCACCAAGACGTTCCTCGCCAAGGACGTCGACGCGATGCAGCCCCATGTCCGAGCGTTCGTCGAGCGGGCGGTCACCTTCACCCGCTGCCCCGACTGCGACGGCACCCGGCTGAGCGTGCTCGCCCGGTCGTCGACGGTGCGGGGCCGCAGCATCGCCGACCTGTGTCGCTTGCAGATCAGCGACCTGGCCGCCTGGATCCGTGGGGTCGAGGAGCCGTCGGTGGCACCGCTGCTGGCCGCCCTGACGCAGACCCTCGACTCCTTCGTCACCATCGGCCTGGGCTACCTCTCGCTCGACCGGCCCTCCGGCACGCTGTCCGGCGGCGAGGCCCAGCGCACCAAGATGATCCGCCACCTCGGCTCGGCCCTCACCGACGTCACCTACGTCTTCGACGAGCCCACGATCGGCCTGCACCCGCACGACATCCAGCGGATGAACGAGCTGTTGCTCCAGCTGCGCGACAAGGGCAACACGGTGCTCGTGGTCGAGCACAAGCCCGAGACCATCGCCATCGCCGACCACGTCGTCGACCTCGGCCCCGGCGCCGGCACCGAGGGTGGCGTCGTCTGCTTCGAGGGCACCCTCGAGGGCCTGCGGGGGAGCGACACGGTCACCGGTCGGCACCTGGACCACCGAGCCCGGCTCAAGGACTCCGTGCGTAGCCCCGCCGGGGTCCTGGAGATCCGGGGCGCGTCGACCCACAACCTGCAGGACGTCGACGTCGACGTGCCGCTCGGCGTCCTGACCGTGGTGACCGGGGTCGCCGGGTCGGGCAAGAGCTCGTTGATCCACGGCTCGGTGGCCCGCCGCGACGGCGTGGTGGCCATCGGGCAGGAGGGCATCCGCGGCTCGCGGAGGAGCAACCCGGCGACGTACACCGGTCTGCTCGAGCCGATCCGCAAGGCCTTCGCCAAGCAGAACGGCGTCAAGCCGGCGCTGTTCAGTGCCAACTCCGAGGGCGCCTGCCCGCACTGCAAGGGCGCCGGCGTCGTCTACAGCGACCTGGGCATCATGGCCGGCGTCGCCACGCCGTGCGAGGTGTGCGAGGGCAAGCGGTTCGCGGCGTCGGTGCTCGACTACCGACTCGGTGGGCTCGACATCAGCGAGGTGCTCGGGCTGTCCGTCGCCGACGCCGAGCGCTTCTTCGCCGAGGGTGTGGGTGCGCTTCCGGCCGCGCACCGGATCCTGGCGCGCCTGGCCGACGTCGGCCTCGGCTACCTCACGCTCGGCCAGCCGCTGACCACCCTGTCCGGAGGCGAGCGTCAGCGGATCAAGCTCGCGACGCACCTGGGGGAGAAGGGCGGCGTCTACGTGCTCGACGAGCCGACCACAGGTCTGCACCTGGCCGACGTCGACCACCTGCTCGGCCTGCTCGACCGGCTCGTCGAGTCGGGCAGGTCGGTCATCGTGATCGAGCACCACCAAGCGGTGATGGCCCACGCCGACTGGATCATCGACCTCGGACCGGGTGCCGGGCACGACGGCGGCCGGGTCGTCTTCGAGGGCACGCCCGCCGACCTCGTCGCGGCCCGCTCGACGCTGACCGGCGAGCACCTGGCGGCGTACGTCGGGTGAGCTACCTCCAGAAGAGGTAGTGCGTGAAGCCGTCGGGGCGCGGCACCACGTCGACCTCGTAGCGGTCGTACAGCTCGTCCGGCGAGGTCCACAGCCGCGACCCCCGGCCGAGCTCGACCGGGGCGACGGCGACGTGGAGGGTGTCGACGAGGTCGGCGTCGAGGAAGGCCCGGACGGTGGCGGCGCCACCGCCGAGCCGGACGTCCTTGCCGTGGGCCGCCGTACGCGCCTGCTGCAGGACGGCGGCCGGCTCGTCGTCGACGAAGTGGAACGTGGTGTCGGACAGTGAGAAGGACGGCCGCAGGTGGTGGGTCATCACGAAGACCGGGGTGTGGAAGGGCGGCTCGTCGCCCCACCAGCCCACCCACTCGTGGTCGACCCACGGGCCGCGTTGAGGACCGAACTTGTTGCGGCCCATGATCTCGGCGCCGACGTTGCGGTGGAACTCGCGGACCAGGTGGTCCTCGAGTCCGAGGCTGCCACCGGGCTCGGTGCGGTTGGGCCAGCTCGCCGTACCGAAGGCCCAGGACATCAGCTGCCCGGGGTCGGCGTGACCAAAGGGGGACTCCAGGCTCTGCCCCTCACCGGCGCCGTAGCCGTCGCTGGAGACGACGAAGTTGTGGACCCTCAGCAGCTGGCTCATGGGGGACCAGACCGGCAGCGACACCCGGACTCATCGGTCACATGCGCTCCGGCGACTCGATCCCGAGCAGGTCGAGACCGGACACCATGACGCGCAGCGTCGCGGCGCACAGCGCGAGCCGCGCGTCGCGGGTTTCCTCGTCCGGGGCCTTGAGCACGGGGCAGTGCTCGTAGAACTGGGAGAACGCCTGGGCGAGGTCGAACAGGTAGGCGCACAGGCGGTGCGGCTCGAGGGTTAGGCCAACCGCGGTGACTACGTTGCCGTGCTCGAGCAGGGCGAGGCAGAGCGCTCGCTCGGCCGGGGAGTCCGCCCGGAGCGGGGCGGTTGCCTCGGCGGGGGACAGGCCCGCCGTACGGAAGATCGAGTGCAGGCGCGCGGCGGCGTACTGGATGTAGGGGCCGGTGTTGCCGGTCGGGGCGACCATCCGGGCCAGGTCGAAGACGTACTCGCTGTCGTGGGCCACGGACAGGTCGGCGTACTTGACGGCGGCCATCGCGACCTGGGGCGCGACGACCTCGCGGGTCGCCTCGTCGAGCGGTGGCTGCTGCTCGTCGAGGACCCCGCGGGCCGCCGCGACCGCCTCGTCCAGCAGGGACATCAGCCGCAGCGGAGCACCACTGCGGGTGCGCAGGATCTTGCGGTCGTCACCCAGGACGTTGCCGATCTTGACGTGGACGACCTCGACGTCGTCGGGCAGCCAGCCCGCGAGCCGCGCGGTGGCCCACACCATCTCGAGGTGCAGCGACTGTGGAGCGCCGATGACGTAGAGCATCCGGTCGGCGTGCAGGGTGCGGACCCGGTGGCGCACGGTGGCGAGGTCGGTCGTGGCGTAGCCGTAACCGCCGTCGGACTTGCGCACGATCAGCGGCAAGGGCTTGCCCTCACGACCGGTGTAGCCGTCGAGGAAGACGCACAGCGCGCCGTCGCTCTCCACCGCGATCCCGGCCTCGACCAGCTCGGCGCAGACGGCGGCCAGGTCGTGGTCGTAGGTCGACTCGCCGGCCAGGTCGGCGTCGGTGAGGGTCACCCCGAGCCGACGGTAGATGGTGTTGAAGTAGTTCTGGGAGCGCGCGACCAGGCGCCGCCACACCACCAGCGTGGCCTCGTCGCCGGACTGGAGGGCCACGACCCGGGCGCGGGCCCTCGTCGCGAACCCCTCGTCGCCCTCGAACTCGGCGCGCGCGGCCTGGTAGAAGGCGTTGGGGTCGGTCTCTACCAGGGCGGCGGCAGGGGAGTCCTCACCGACGTCGAGCAGGTGCTCGATGAGCATGCCGAACGGCGTGCCCCAGTCGCCGATGTGGTTCTGACGGACGACGTGGTGCCCGAGGTGCTCCAGGGTGCGCGCCAGCGCATCGCCGACGACCGTGGTGCGCAGGTGCCCGACGTGCATCTCCTTGGCGACGTTGGGCGCGGAGTAGTCGATCGGCACGACCTGGGCCTCCTCGACGGGTACGCCGAGGCGCGGGTCGGCCGCGAGGGCCGTCGCCTGAGCGCCGATCCAGTCGTCGCCCAGGGTCAGGTTGAGGAAGCCCGGGCCGCTGATCTCCACGTCGTCGCAGATGCCGCCGACCTCGAGGTGCTCGACGATGCGGGCCGCGACCTCACGAGGCGGGAGGCCGAGCCGCTTGGCGAGGGCCAGCGCGGCGTTGACCTGGACGTCGGCGTACTGGCTCGGTCGCAGCACCGGGTCGGTCCCGCGCAGCTCGGGCCCGAATGCCTGTTCGATCGCAGCGGACACCAGGGGAGCGAGGACCGACTCGGGGGAGAGCATGCGCCCACGGTAGAGAATCCGGTTGTCCCGGGGCGAACTCCCACTCGGCGCCGGGAACGCACGTTGCCAACTGGAACCGCCGCCTGCAGCGATGGGAGAGCGGCCGGCAGCGACGGGTGGTGCTGCTTGCGGTCAGCAGGGGCGGGGTTCTCTCACTTGCACATCACTGCGCCGTGCGCCGCTCTTGAAGAAGAGCTCGCGCTCGCGGCAACCAATCGTCGGGAGTGCCATACACCTCTTCGTAAAAATCGTCCACCTCTGGTCGCTCGACCGCGAGAGCTTGGCTAAGGAAGTCGTCAAGGTTAATGGCTCGACGGGGTCCGGCTTCAACCTCTGAGACCACCTTCAGCAAGGTCGAGTCGCTCACCAGTTGATGAAGCCACTCGTCAACTTGAAGAAGCTGCGTCATCCCAGCCAATTTGAAGAACTCCAGTAGGTCGCTGCGGTCTCGTGCGGTCTGGAAAGGTTGGGCGCCGTGTGGAAGCAATGGTTCGCCGACTGCCTCCACGCTGGCTCGCGCACGTGAATACACAGGACTTCGGTCGAAATATGCGTCAAGCGAATCAGCATTCAGCTCAGCCGACAGGTCGCCGTCATCGACGCTTTTGGCATAGGAAGCAGCGAGCTCAACGACGGAACGTCTGAGGTCGGAGAACTGAGAGTCCGCAATCTCGAAAAGGGCACTGAGTCGATGCAAAGTGCGTCGAAGTTCGCTTGGAACGGACGATTCATTTTTGTAATCTAGCTTATGGTTGACCGCAGCCCATGCGTGTTGCAACGACGTGCGCACTTGGACCTCGAATTTCAAATTCTGACACGGCTGCCATTCGGCAAGAGTGGTACGCGGTGACTTCAATTGGAGAATGTAGTGACGCGACAGGTACCCAAATTGATCCCACTTCAACTGCTTGCTCTTGTCGACAGAATTGCTCTCATCAACCTCAAACTCTCGGGCAAGCAAGCTTTCAACAACGTCCACATCCTCAAGATAATAGGTAATCACCCGCACGCCGCAAAGATCTGTTATGTCGCCCAGGTCGCTGTATGCATCACCCTTATCGCTCAACTTGTCTCGCAAGCTCTCGGTTGACTTTGCGCGTGACTCAATCTGGATGATGTCGAGGCCCTCACCCTTAAGCAGATCTAGCAACAGTTGACGAATCCGAATCGCAAGCGCCTCATAGTCCGCCCGCGCAATCTCGTATTGACGGACAATTGCATCTGCTTCGTCGATCACGGTCGTACCGTAGCCTGGCCGTGTCGCTTGCATGGGGTTGTGCGACCAGATCTGGGGCAAGGGGTGGGCCACAGATTCGTTGACGATCGAGAGCGTCCGTACCGTAGGCGCACGGGCAAGCGGCGAGTTCTATTGTCTACCCCAACCCATCTAAGCCGTCCGCCGATAAGTGACATTATGTCAGGTCATAGCGACAGGAGCCGACCAGCCTCGCCCACGTAGGGACTCTCGCGCTCCCTCCCCGACCGAGGCCGCCGACCTCACCGGAGCCGGATGTCCGCCTCGGCGGCGACCGTCTCGACCAGGTCCACCAGTTCTGCCGCCGCGTGATCGACCCATCGGTCGATCGTGTCGGTGACCGGCTCACCGCAGCGACAGCCCCAGTGCTCGGGCTCGACCGGAACGTCCGTGGTCTCGGCAGGCTGGAGGATTCGGAGGAACGTGCCCGAGGACCCCGTCAACAGAGACGCGCACATGATCGGCCTCCTTCAGCCGCCGGTGCGACCTCCACCGTCGGCCCACTCGTCGAGGACGCCGACGAGATCGGCCCCCACGAGGGGGCCTGGCGTCGGTGGGACCGATCGGGAGAACCGCGGCGCGGGTGCCGCCTGCACGTCCCCGTCGACCGTGACGAAGCTCCCCCGCTCTCGTGCGTAGGCATGGTCCGGCGCCTCGGCGAACGACAGCACCGGCGTGACGCAGGCGTCCGTCCCGTCGAACGCCGTCGCCCACTCCGCACGGGTCCGCTCCCCCAGCCGCTGGGCCAGCACGGCTCGCAGCGCCGGCCAGTGGCGCCGGTCCCACCGGTCGGGAAGGTCCTCCAGCCCGAGCACCCGCACGAGCGCGTCCCAGAACTGCGGCTCGAGCGCACCGACGGCCACGTGGCCGTCACGGCAGGCGTAGGTGGCGTAGAACGGCGCCGACCCGTCGAGCAGGTTGTCGCCGCGCTGGTCCGACCAGCGTCCGGCGGCCCGCCACGACCAGGCGAGCTGGGCCAGCAGGTTGACGCCGTCGGTCATCGCCGCGTCGACCACCTGGCCGCGCCCCGACGTACGGCGCTCCCACAGCGCGGCCATCACCCCGACGACCAGGAGCATCGAGCCGCCGCCGAAGTCGCCGACCAGGTTGAGCGGTGGCACGGGCGGCGCGCCGGCCGGGCCGATGGCCTCGAGGACTCCGGTAACCGCCAGGTAGTTGATGTCGTGCCCGGCCGCGCCGCTCCACGCGCCCTCCTGGCCCCACCCGGTCATCCGGGCGTAGACCAGGCCGGGGTGCCGCTCCAGGCACACGTCGGGGCCGAGGCCGAGCCGCTCCATCACCCCGGGGCGGAACCCCTCGATGACCACGTCGGCGCACGACACGAGATCGAGCACGCGGTCCACCTGCGCGGCGTCCTTGAGGTCGACCTCGACCACCCGGCGCCCGCGCCACAGCAGCGCGTCGGCGTCGGCCGCCCCGTCGGGCGCGGCGGCCCGCACCGGGCGGCGTACCTGCACCACGTCGGCGCCGAGGTCGGCCAGCACCATCGCGGCGTGCGGCGTGGGTCCGAGACCCGCCATCTCGACGACCCGCAGACCGGCCAGCGGGCCGCGGCTGGGAGCGCCGTCCGTCACCGCGGACCTCCACGACGACCCAGGACGCCGTCGATCGCGAAGGAGACGTAGGTGGTGACGAGTGCCTCGACGTCGTGGTCGTCGCGCAGCCACCAGCTGATGCCGTTCAGCATGTCGAGGACGGCGATAGCCGCCCTCGACGGATCCTCGACGTGCAGCTCCCCCGCACGCGCGCCCGCCGCGATCACGTCACGGACCCGACGCTGGTAGTACTTGCGGTAGTCGGTCACCCGCGCGAGGTGCTCGGGCGTGAGCGCCGGCAGCTCGCGGAGGCTCACGAGGTGCTCGACGCGGTTGTCGGCGAGGTTGCGCACGTGGGCCTCGATCAGCGACGCGAGCCGCTCGGTCGGAGTGCCCTCGGCGTCGAGCAGCGGCAGGTGCTGCTCCTGCGGGTCGCGGGTCATCTTGAGAGCGATCGCGTAGAGGATCTCCTCCTTGGAGCCGAAGTGGTTGTAGAGACTCGCACCCTTGATACCCACTGCGTCGGCGATCTCGCGCATGCCGACCGTGTGATAGCCCTGCTCGGCGAAGAAGCGGGCCGCCGCGGCCACGATCTCCTCACGACGCGCTGCGCCGGCGATCCTCGGCGGGGCTGCCGACTCCCGGTCCTCCATGGCGCTCAGGATGTCAGGCCGTCCCGTGCACGCGTCGCAGCTCACGCTTGAGCAGCTTGCCCTGAGGGTCGGTCGGCAGCTCGTCGACGACGTGGACCGACTTCGGCACCTTGTAGGCCGCCATGTCGGCGCGGCAGTGCGTGCGCAGGTCGTCGCCGGTGACCGCGGACCCCGGACGCAGCACGACGAACGCGGTGACGACCTCCGACCAGTAGTCGTCGGGCAGCCCCACCACGGCCGCGCGGACGACGTCAGGGTGGGCCTGCAACGAGCGCTCCACCTCCTGCGACGACACGTTGAGCCCACCCGACTTGATCATGTCCTTGCTGCGGTCGAGGAAGAACAGGTTGCCCTGAGCATCACGGCGCACGATGTCGCCGGTGTGCACCCAGCCGTCGGCCAGCACGGCGGCGGTGCGCTCGGGGTCGAGGTAGTAGCCGAGCATCACCGAGGGCGTACGGCAGAGCAGCTCGCCGGTCTCCCCCTCCTCGCCGAGCGGGTCGACGACCTTGACCTCGAGGTGGCCGACCGGACGGCCGATCCAGGTCGGGTCGCTGTCCGGGATGTCCTCGAGCCGCTTGAACCAGCCCACCGATCCCAGCTGGGTCAGCTCGGACTGCCCCCAGTAGGTGCCCCAGATCGACGCCGGCGCCGCGGCGTGCCACGCCTCGATCGCCCGAGGGGACACCTGGCCGCCGTAGGTCAGGCAGCGCTCGATGGTGCCGACCGTGTCGGGCCCGAAGTCGGCGTGGTCGGACAGGGAGATGAAGAAGGTCGGGGTCTGAGCGAGCACCGTGATCTGCTCGTCGCGGATCATCCGTAGCGACTCGGCGGCGTCGGTGGTCGCCGGGAGCACCAACGTGGCCCCCAGCAGGATCAGCGACGTCAACGACCCGATGCCGGCGATCGTGTGGAACGGCATCACGTAGAGCCACACGTCGTCGGGCAGGCAGCGCAGCCCCCACGTGTAGGCGGGCGAGGTGGAGATCAGGTAGTTGCGGTGGGCGATCATCACGCCCTTGGGTGCCGCCTCGGTACCGCTGGTGTAGACGATCATCGCCAGGTCGTGCTCGTCGACCTCGCAGTCGGGCTCGTCGGACGATGCCCCAGCCATCACGTCGTCGTAGGCGTGCCACCCCTCGACGTCGGGGGTGCCGAGCACGACGACCGCCGGCACCGGGTGCACGGACACCACCGCGGCCATCACCGGCGCCAGCTCCGGCGACACCACCACCGCGGCGGGCTGGAGGTGGGAAATCTGCTGTGCGACCTCGCGCTCGCCGAACAGGAAGCTGATTCCGGAGTAGGCGGCGCCGACCTTGAGGACTCCGTAGTAGGCGACGACGCTCTCGATGCGGTTGCGCGACATGACCGCGACCCGGTCGCCCCGGCCGACGCCGAGCTCGAGCAGGGCGTGGGCGAAG
This sequence comes from Nocardioides plantarum, assembly GCF_006346395.1. Taxonomy (NCBI): domain Bacteria; kingdom Bacillati; phylum Actinomycetota; class Actinomycetes; order Propionibacteriales; family Nocardioidaceae; genus Nocardioides; species Nocardioides plantarum. The sequence goes on along the minus strand of NZ_VDMS01000003.1, from coordinate 117,544 downwards.
CGGTTGGCGCGCTCGTCGAGGTCGGCGTAGGTGGCCACCTCGCGCCGTCCGTCGGCGTCGTAGGCCACGATCGCCGGCTTGTCCTGCAGCGTCTGGGCGTGCCGCCGCAGCTGGTCACCGATCGTCGCGCGGCCCAGCCGGGACCGCTGCACCTCGGTGAGGGACGCGCCCGCCACCACCTCGGAGGGCGCGCCGCTCACGCGAACATCGGGGTGTCGAAGCTGTCGAGGAACGCGATGTCCTCGACCGGGCTGCGCGTCAGCTTCCTCGGGAATCCCTTGGCCGGGTAGCCGACGGCCATGTGGGCGGCGGTGATGAACCCGTCCGGGATGTTGAGGAGCTCCTTGACCGCAGGCTCCTCGGCGCACAGCAGGGTGGTGATCGCCGACGCAACCCCCTGCTCGCGCAGGGCGAGGGTCAGGTTCTGGACGGTCGGGTAGATCGAGGCGCCGCCGACGACGCTGAGCCGGTCGAGCTCGTGGTCGGTGGGGTGCAGCCCGTCGATCTCGGCGCACACCACCATCAGCACGGGCACCTCGGCCAGGTGGTGGGCGAAGTAGTTGGCGCTGGCGACGGTGGCCGGCACGGCGCCGACGTTCTTGGTGCCCTCGAGGATCATGTCGTAGTAGGCCGACCAGTAGGGCATGTAGAGCTCGGCCAGGCGCTGCTTCTTCGCCTCGTCGCGCACCACGATCCAGCGCACCGGCTGGCGGTTGCCGCCCTGCGGACCGAAGCGCGCGTTGTCGAACGCCGCGTGCAGCACCTCGTCGCTCACGTGCTGGTCGCTGTAGTAGCGGCAGGTGCCGGTGGTCCGCATCGCCTCGCTGAGCTCCATGACAGTTCCTCGTTCTGTTCGGGCGTGCTTACCGCCGTTAGCATGTCGTAGGTCACACAGTAGCGGGCTGATGTTGGTGGTCAAGCGATCCGATCACACCGTGAGTTCATGCCACCTGGTCAATACTTACGACTGTTAGTCTGGCGCCATGACTCAGGTCCCGACCTCGCACCAGCTCGACGTCCCCCGGCTGCGCACCGCGGTGGCGTCGGGCAACGTGCCGACGTTGTTGGCCGTGCTGGTGCACCTGACCGGCGAGTCGAGGTGGTTCGACGAGCGCTACCGGCCCACCCGCAGCCGTGGCATGGACGACAACCGCACCGGCGGACTGCCCGAAGCCGCGCAGCAGGAGGTCCGCGACGCCGTGGTGGACGCCGTCCAGGTCTGGCACCGCGACGGCGCGCCGCCCCTGGCCCCGTTGCCGCTCGACCGGCTGGCCACCCTGATGGACTTCACGACAGGTGAGACCGTGCCGCCGGAGTTCGCGCCGATGATGGACGAGATCGTGCAGGGTGGCCCGCGCCCGGAGCCGCTCTCCCCCGTCGCGACGTCCGAGGAGATGTCGGTCATCGTGGTGGGGGCTGGCATCGCCGGAATGCTGGCCTCGACCCGGCTGACCGACGCAGGGATCTCCCACGTCGTGCTGGAGAAGAACCCCGAGGTGGGCGGGTCGTGGTGGGAGAACCGCTACCCCGGCGCGGGCGTCGACACCCCGAGCTACCTCTACTCCCTGTCCGGGTTCGAGCACGACTGGTCGACCCACTTCGGCAAGCGCGACGAGGTGCAGGGCTACCTGGAGGCCTTCGCCGACCGGCACGACGTACGGCGTCGGGTGCGGTTCGGCGTCGAGGTCACCCGCGCGGCGTACGACGTCGAGCGCCAGCTGTGGGCCGTGACCACCCGCGACGCGGAGGGTCGGACCGAGGAGCTCACGGCGCGGGTGCTGATTAGCGCCGTCGGCTTGCTGAACCGCCCCAAGGTGCCGGCCCTGCCTGGCATCGAGACGTTCACCGGTCCGCTCTTCCACAGCGCCCGCTGGCCGGTCGAGCTCGACGCCGCGGACGCCCTGGCGGGCAAGCGCGTAGCCGTCGTCGGTGCCGGGGCCAGCGCGATGCAGATCGGCCCGGCGATCGTCGACCGGGTCGGCTCGCTCACCGTGTTCCAGCGCTCACCGCAGTGGATCGCCCCGAACGACGACTACTTCGCCGCCGTCGAGGACGACGTCCACTGGCTGATGGCTCACGTGCCGGGCTATCGGGGCTGGTACCGCGCCCGGTTGTCCTGGATCTACAACGACAAGGTGCACGCCTCGCTGCAGGTCGATCCCGACTGGCCGGAGGAGAAGGCGTCGATCAACGCCGTCAACCACGGCCACCGCCAGTTCTACGAGCGCTACCTGCGCGGCAAGCTCGACGGGCGACCCGACCTGATCGAGAAGTCGCTTCCCGACTACCCGCCCTTCGGCAAGCGGATGCTGCTCGACAACGGGTGGTACGACATGCTCCGCCGTCCGCAGGTCGACCTCGTGACCGAGGGCGTGGCCGCAGTGACGCCGTCCGGCCTGGTCGACACCGCCGGCGTCGAGCACGACGCCGACGTGGTCGTGCTGGCCACCGGTTTCCAGAGCGACCGCTTTCTCCACCCCATGGACGTCGTCGGACGCTCGGGACACACGACGCGCGAGGTGTGGGGCGACCACGACGCACGCGCCTACCTCGGCATGACCGTGCCCGACTTCCCCAACCTGTTCGTGATGACCGGACCCAACACCGCGTTGGGCCACGGGGGCAGCTTCATCACCATCCTGGAGTGCCAGGTGCGTTACATCCTGGACGCCGTAACCACGATGGCCCAGCAGGGACTCGGGGTGCTGGAGTGCCGCGCGGACGTCAACGACCGCTACAACGAGGCCGTCGACCAGGCCCACGGCCGCATGGTGTGGACCCACCCGGCGATGGACAACTGGTACCGCAACGACGCCGGCCGGGTGGTGGCCGTGCTGCCGTGGCGGATCATCGACTACTGGACGATGACGCGCGAGGTGGACCTCACCGACTTCATCACCGAGCCACTGCGGTCGACCCCTCGTGCCGACGTCAGCAGTCCGGCCGCTCCGTGATCCGCACCGACCTCACCAGCTCGCGCCGCTGTCCGTTGCGAGGGACGTCGACACCGCGCAGCACCGTCTCGCCCTCCACAGGGACCTCGGTTGCCGGTCCTGCTGGCTACTGCGACGCGTCCACACCATGCTGCTCGACTCACCGCTGCACCTGAACCGCTGACACCGAGCCCGCACGCTCCGATCCGTCGCCGCTGAGGAGCGAGACCGGCATGCGACGGTCATCGCTCGCCGAGACCGCGGGCGAGCAGCACGAGAGCGTGCTCGGACGGCGTCCCGGGGCGCGCGGTCAGGATCATCAGCCGGTGGTCGGTGCCGTCCGCCACGGTGGTGACGCTGAAGTCGAGCTCCAGCAACCCGACCGTCGGGTGGCGGTAGCGCTTGGCGCCCTCGGTGCAGCTGGCCACGGCGTGGGTCGCCCACAGCTCGGCGAAGCGTTCGCTGGCCATGCTGAGCTCGCCGACGAGGCTTCCCAGGTGAGGGTCGCCGGGGTGGTTGCCGGCCACGATGCGCAACGCGGCCACGGCGCGCAGGGTCTCGCTCCCCCAGTCCTCGTGCAGCTCGCGGGTGTGGGCGTCGAGGAAGAGCATCCGGGTGGTGTTCGGCCGCGACGTCGGACGATCCGGTGCGGCGTACGGGAGGTGGCCGGCGAGCAGGGCGTGGGCCAGCGGGTTCCACGCCAGGACGTCGTTGCGCCGGTCGAGCGCGAGCACCGGCACCTCGTGGACGCTAGCCACGACCTGGGCGGTGGCCCGACCCAGCGGTGCCACGGACTCCTGGGTGCCGCGCTCGCGCGCCGGTCGCGCGATGCGGTGCAGATGGCTGCGTTCGTCGTCGCTCAGCCGCAAGGCTCGGGCCAGCGCATCGAGGACGCCGTCGGACGCGCCGCTCCCCGATCCCTGCTCCAGGCGCGTGTAGTAGGTCGCGCTCACCCCGGCCAGCTGCGCCAGCTCCTCACGACGCAGGCCGGGCACCCGCCGACGGCCGTACGACGCGACGCCCAGCTCGACCGGGTCGAGCAGTGCTCGACGACTCCGCAGGAACTCGCCCAGCTCGGTGTTGGCCTCCACTCCCCCAGTCTCCTGCACCACCGGACGCGATGGGTCGCCGAGCATGACCCTGCCAGGAGTAGGCACGGTCAGCCTGGCCTGCGCCGGGCGTGGTGCGGCAGCGCGGGACCGACCACCGTGAGATCGAGCCGCCACCACGGCGGTCCCCCACCCCTGGAGGTCAACGCGTGTCCGTGTCCCGCACTGCCCTGGTCCTCGGCGCCCACGGCGTCATCGGCTCCACCCTGATCGACCACCTCGCCGCGCTGCCCGACTTCGACGTCGTCGGCGTCTCACGTCGTGGCGGCTCCGACACGGACCAGGTGCGCCACGTGGCTGTCGACCTCCTGGACGCCGACGCGACGTACGACGCGATGTCGCGGCTGCCCGAGGTGACCCACGTCTTCTACGCCGCCTTCCAGGACCGGCCCACCTGGGCCGAGCTCGTGGCACCCAACCTGGCGATGCTCACCCACACCGTCGAGGCCGTCGCCGCGCACGCCGCGGACCTGCGCCACGTCAGCCTGATGCAGGGCTACAAGGTGTACGGCGCCCACCTGGGCCCGTTCCAGACGCCCGCACGCGAGGACGACCTGGGCCACCTGCCGCCGGAGTTCAACCTCGACCAGCAGCGCTACCTCACCGAGCGGCAGGCCGGGCAGGACTGGACCTGGTCGGCGCTGCGTCCGTCGGTGGTGTGCGGCACCGCCCTGGGCAACCCGATGAGCCTGGTCGCGGTCCTGGCCGTCTACGCGACCATCAGCAAGGAGCTCGGCGTACCGCTCCGCTTCCCCGGGCGGCCCGGCGCCTACGACACCCTGCTCGAGATGACCGACGCGGGACTGCTGGCCCGGGCGACGGTGTGGGCCGCGACGGACCCGGCGGCCGCCAACCAGGCCTTCAACATCACCAACGGCGACCTGTTCCGGTGGAACCAGATGTGGCCCTTCCTGGCCGGCGTCTTCGGGCTCCCCGTCGGTGCTCCGCTGCCGATGACGTTGGCCGACGTGATGGCCGACAAGCAGGAGCTCTGGGAACGGATCGTGGCCGACCACGACCTGGTCCCTACCCCGTGGGCGGACGTGTCGTCCTGGCCGTTCGGCGACGCGGTCTTCTCCTGGGACTACGACTTCCTCGCCGACGGCTCCAAGGCCCGGCGCCACGGCTTCAACGAGCACGTCGACACCCGCCTCATGTTCGCCGACCTCGTCGCCGACCTGAGGCAGCGGCGGATCATCCCGTGACCTGAGGCCCGGCCCCTCACGGGAGACCGAGGGCCGTCATCACCCGCCCGAGCCGCCAGGTGAGCGTCTCGACGTAGGTGCGGCTCAGGTGGGAGCCGTCGCGGTAGACCAGGACGTCGCCGTCGTTCGGCTGGCACGTCGTGCCGGGGCAGACCAGCCGGACGGGATCGATCCACGCCAGGTCGGCGCTGCGCCCGGCAGGGACGTCGCGGCCGAGGAGAGCCGGGCTCACATCGACCCCGCCGGCGGCGCGGACGCCGCGCACCTGGACATCGCGACCCGAGGCCGCGATGCCGGCGGCCCGGTCGAAGGCGCATGCGGCGAGATCGTCGCGGTGCTCCCGGAGGCACGTCGGGACATCGAAGGCCTGTCGTCGTACGACCGGCTTCGGGGTGTCGCTGATGACGGCGACCCGGCTACCGGCGGCGATCCAGCCGGCCCAGGCCTGCATCTCGCCCTGCACGAAGAGGTCCTGCGCGACCGTGTCGCGGTCCTCCCCCGGGGCCAGCTCGCGGGTGACGAGCGCGTTGTCGGCGGAGCTGCCCGCCAGGACCAGGTCGACCGGGTGGCGGGCGAGCTCGTCGTCGACCAGGCGGTTGTACGTCGTGCACGAGCGGAACTCGGCGCCGTCGCGGACGAGAGGAACGGCGACCGGAGCGCACGCGGACTTGGTGTAGAGCCTGATCCGCCATCCCCTGGTCCGAGCCAGCTCCTGCAGGGCCGGGGCCCACTGGGCAGCCTTGGAGTCGCCGACCACGGCGATCGTGGCCGTGGCGTCCTCGACCGTGGCGCCGTAGGTACATCCGGTCAGGGACTCGCCGGCCATCGTGACCTGGCAGCCGTCGCGGTAGAGATCGGCCCTGTCCTCGAAAGCGTCCTCGGGGGACGGCTCGAGGTCGTCGTACCGGACCTGGGGTGCGGAGGTGGGGACCGCGGCGTCCGGGGATGCCGAGGGTGGGTAGGACCGGTCGGCCGTGGCGGAGGTCGTGGGTGCGTCCGACGCCGCACTCGTCCGGTTGCCGTTCGTCGGCGCCCGCCCGCCGCATCCTGAGCCCACGACCGCGACGACGCACAGGGCCGCCACCAGCCTCGGCAGGTCTGCGGTCCTCATCGTCGTGGGCTCCTTCAGGGGCGTGGCACACCAGCGGCGTCCCCGGCTCAGTCGCTGCACCTGATGATCCCCTACCGACAGACGCCCTGCAGGCAGCGGCGCGCCGCCGTCGACTCTTGCGAGGAGTCGACGCCGAGTTTCGTCGATTCGCGCCCGCGCCGGGTGCAGAGGTGGTCGAATCTGGCGCATGAGACGTACCTCAGCCGCTGCGTGGTCGGGCCACGCCTGGACTCAGGGCCGCTCTGCGGTCACCGCCCTTCTTGCTCTGACCCTTCTCGTGGCCGGCAACGCGGTCCTCGCACCCGGTGCGCAGGCCATGCCCGCCGACCCCCAGCCGACCTACCAGCTGCGGGTCACCGCGGCCTACGCCACCAGCACCGCGACCACCACCGGCACCACGATCAAGTCCAGCGCGACGATCAAGAACGTCAGCGGCGTACGCCAGCCCACCCGCTCGGTCCGGCTCTACCTCACCGACGGCACCACGACCTACGGACTGGCCACCACCACCGTGGCCTCCCTGGCCCCGTCCAAGAGCACCACGGTGCGCGACACCACCACCGCGCCGCTGCGCGTGCCCGCCGGACGCTACGCACTGCGCGCCTGCCTGGGCCCCATCGGATCCCAGTCCTGCCGCGACTCCAGCCCCACCATCACCATCGGCGCCGCCCGACTGGCCGCCTCCCCCACCACCCTGGCCTTCGGCCAGGTCCCGGTCGGTGAGACCTCCACCAAGGAGGTCACCATCACCAACCGTGGTCACGCCACCTCCGGCACCGTCACCATCTCCTTCAACGGCGACCCCGCCTTCACCGCACAGTCCTCGACCTGCGGGTCCTCCCTGGACCCCGGCGACTCCTGCCGGGTCAAGGTCACCTACGCCCCCACCACCCCCGGTGAGGCCGCCAGCAACCTGATCGCCTCCAGCCCCCGCGGCGGGATCGCCTCGATCGGCCTGACCGGCACCGGCCTGGGCGCCGCCACGCTGAGCATCAGCCCCGACAGCGCCCTGTACGACGACACCCTCCTCGATGCCACCTCCGAGCCGGTCACCTTCACCGTGACCAACACCGGCAACCTGCCCTCCGGCGTCCCGGTGGTCTCCCTGGGCGGCTCCACCGAGTTCGACATCACCACCACCACCTGCACCGCCGCCCTGGCCCCCGGTGCGACGTGCACCGTGACCGCCACCTTCACCCCCACCACCCGCGGCGCGGCCACCACCGACCTCACCGTGAGCGCCACCCCCGGCGGCACCACGACCGCCGAGCTCACCGGCACCGGCCTGGCCCCCGCCGAGCTCAGCCTCGACCCCGCCACGGCCGCCCTGCCCGCTACCGTGATCGGCCAGCAGTCCGAGGCCCGGACCTTCACCCTGACCAACGACGGCGACGTCACCACCGGCACCCCCACCATCGCCCTGACCGGGGATGACGCCGCGCAGTTCACCATCGACGACAACGCCTGCACCGCCGCCCTGCCGGCCGGTGCGTCCTGCACCATCGACGTCCTGTTCGCCCCCACCGCCGCCGGTCAGGCCACCGCCTCGCTCACCGCCTCGGCCACCCCCGGCGCCACCACCACCTCGGACCTGACCGGCCTCGGACAGACCGAACCCGCACTGTCCATCGACACCACCGCCTACGACTACGGCTACACCGGCGCCGCCAGCCAGCACACCTTCACCATCACCAACGACGGCGACACCCCCACCGGCGTCCCGACCGTCGACCTCACCGGCGACACCGCCTTCACCATCACCACCAACACCTGCACCACCGCCCTGGCCGGTGACGCCACCTGCACCGTCGAGGTCACCTACACCGGCACCGGGACCAACCAGCAGACCGCCCAGCTGTCCGTGACCGCCACCCCCGGCGGCACCGTCACCACCGACCTCACCGGCAGCCCCCTGGCCCTGACCATCGCCCCCACCACCTACAACTTCGGCGGCATCCCGGTCGGCGACACCAGCGACACCCAGTCCTTCACCCTCACCAACCACCGCCTCACCGCGGTGTTCGTCAGCAGCCAGACCATCATCGGGCCGTTCGCGATCGACAGCAGCTGCGTGGCGGCGACCGTCCCGGCGCAGGGCACCTGCACCTTCACCGCCCGGTTCGCTCCCGCCTCCTCCGGACCGGCCACCGGGTACGTCGAGTACGTCGCCAACGGCACCGCGGTCCGCGTCGACCTCTCCGGCACCGGCCTGGCGCCTGCGGCGCTGACCGTCGACCGGAGCGCCATCCAGTTCGGCGCCTACGCACCGTCCACGACGGGCACCCAGGTCCTCACGGTCACCAACACCGGCGACCTGGCCACCGCCGCGACGCCCACCGTGACGATCTCGGGCACCGACGCGATCGAGTTCACCGTGCAGGACACCACCTGCTCCGGTCCGCTGGCCGGGGGGGCGTCCTGCACGGTCACCCTGCAGTTCGCTCCCCTGACGCTCGCCGACGAGAAGTCGGCGACCGCCACCGTGAACGGGCCTGGTGCCCCGACGGTCCCCCTGGCCGGAGTCTCGGCCCCGCTGGGCGTCACGATGGTGCCAGCGGTCTACGACTACGGCGCCCAGCCGGTCGGCAGCTCGACGATCAAGGTCTTCCGGGTGGTCAACACGACCGAGAGCGGTGCCCCGATCAACTCGGTCAGCAGCCAGACCCCGTTCATGCTCGACATCCCGGGCGACTTCACCTGTGTCCTGTCCATCGACGTCATCCAGCCGCACAGCTGGTGCACGATCTCGATCGCCTTCCGCCCCACCAGCGCCGGGCCGGTCACCCGGACCCTCACGGCCGGCGGTGACTTCGGAAGCGCCTCGGCGACCATGAACGGCACCGGGGTGCCCGCCCGTCCGGGCAGCGCAGCCATCAACGGCCGGACGTCGACGGCGACGTCCGTGACCCGCCACCACGGCGAGGTCGTCGTCGGGCGTGACTGACCCGAGGGTGGGGTGCGCCGCCTCGGGCGTGTCTCACAATCCTGGGCGGCGCCACCCCTGATTGAGAGACACGCCCTAGCGGGCGGCGTACTCCACCTCGGGCCGTCCGGAGCCGTAGCGCTGCCCGCGCTGCAGCATGCCGGAGTCGGCAAGGTGCTCGAGGTAGCGCCGAGCGGTGACTCGCGACGCCCCGAGCGCGGCGGCGACCTCGCTCGCCGAGCGTGGACCGTCAGCCTCGCGCACCACCGCCACCACGGCACGCAGCGTCTCGGCGCTCATCCCCTTGGGGAGCTCGGAGGCCACGGGCCGCAGCGCGCCCAGCATCCGGTCGACCTCGTCCTGCACGACCTCGTCGGGGGCCGTGGCGACGTGTGCGCGGAACTCGGCGTACTGCTCGAGACGGGCACGGAACGTGGCGAACGTGAACGGCTTGAGGAGGTAGAACGAGATGCCGTGGGCCATCGCCCGCCGGACCACCTCGGTCTCGCGGGCCGCGGTCACCGCGATCACGTCGACCAGGTCGCCGGCCGCCCGCAGCCGCTGCAGCAGCCCGAGCCCGTGACCGTCGGGCAGGTGCATGTCGAGGAGCACCAGGTCGACGCTCCCCCGGTCCTCGAGCACCCGTGCGGCCTCGCCCGCGCTGTGGGCGACCCCGGCGAGCACGAACCCGTCGAGGCGTCCGACGTACGTCGCGTGCGCCTGGGCGGTGAGCGGGTCGTCCTCGACGACCAGGACGCGGATGTCGCTCACCGGGCACCGCCGGGGCGCACCGGACGACCCAGGTCGACGGTGAAGGCCGCACCGCCGAGGTCGGAGCGTCCGATGCGGACCGCTCCCCCGTGCCGCCGCGCGACCTGGTTGACCAGCGCGAGGCCGACCCCGCGGTCGTCGGCCTTGGTCGACCAGCCGCGCTCGAGCACGTGGTCGGCCTCGTCGTCGCTGAGCCCGGAGCCGCTGTCCTCCACCGTGACCACCGGGGCGTCGGTGCCCCCCAGGACCACCCGGACCCGGCGCTCGCCGACCCGGCCGTCGAGCGCGTCGAAGGCGTTGTCGACCAGGTTGCCGACGACGGTGACCAGGTCACGGGCGGGTACGTCGCCCCCGAGCGACCCGACGACGCTGAGGTCGATCCCCCGCTCGCGGGCCGCGGCGGTCTTGCCGAGCAGCAGCGCCGACACGGCCGGGTCGCCGACCGCGTCGACCACCGCGTCGGCCAGGTGCTGCGCCCCGTCGAGCTCCTCGGTGGCGAACGCGACCGCGTCGTCGGGGCGACCGATCTCGAACAGGGACACCACCGTGTGCAGCCGGTTGGCCGCCTCGTGGTTCTGGGCCCGCAGCGCGTCGGTCAGGCCGCGCACGGCCGCGAGCTCGCCCGTGACGGCCTGGAGCTCGGTGTGGTCGCGCAGGCTGACGACCGCGCTGACGGAGCGACCGTCCCAGCGGGCCGGGGCCGAGCTGACCACCAGCATCCGGTCGCCGGCGACGTAGAGGTCGTCGGTCTCCGGACGCAGGCTCAGCGCGGCGTCGACGAGGGCCGGTGCGAGGCCGAGGTCCTGCACCTGACGGCCCACGACGTCGTCGGGCAGGTCGAGCAGCCGTCGCGCCTCGTCGTTGACCAGCTGCACCTTGCCGGCCGGATCGATGAGCAGCAGACCCTCGCGCACGGCGTGCAGGACGGCCGAGTAGTACTCGTACATGCGGGTGATCTCGAGCTCGCCGAGGCCGTGGGTCTGGCGTCGCAGCCGACGGCTCAGCAACCAGACTCCGACGAGCCCGACCAGGAGCACCGGCGTCGAGGCGATGCCGATCGAGACCACGTCGTCACGCAGCCGGTCCTGGATCGAGGTGACCGTGATGCCGACCGACACCAGCGCGACCACCACGCCTGCCGGGTCGCGCACCGGGACGACGGCACGCATCGACGGGCCCAGGGTGCCGGCGTACTCCTGGGTGAAGGTGCCACCCCGCGGGGCGTCGCCCAGGTCGCCGATGAACGGCTTGCCGATGTTGGCGGGATCGGGGTGGGTGAAGCGGGTTCGGTCGAGGGCCATGATCGTGATGAAGTCGACGCTGGTGTCGCGGCGCACCTGCTCGGCGAACGGTTGCAGCCGGGCCGACGGGTCGGCGGTCGCTAGCGCCTCGACCACCGTCGGCGAGTCGGCCACCGCGCGCGCCACGGCGAGCGAGCGGTCCGTCGCCTCGCCCCGGGCGTCGCCGCGGGCGTCGTACGCCGCGACGCCGAGCAGGGCCAGCACGAGGACGACGACGACGCCGACCTGGAGCAGGAGGACCTGACGCGCGACAGGGACCGGACGACGCACCACGCCTGCATCATGACCGACCGGCGCGCGAGAGGGCACCCCGCATGATGGGGCCATGGGCTACCCGCAGCTGATGCACACCGCGCTCGACGCCACGGACTGTCGCGCACTGGCCGAGTTCTATCGTCAGCTGCTCGGTCTGGGCTACCGGCCGGGTGACGAGCCCCCCGACGACGACGGTCCGGACGACGCCGACTGGCTGGTGCTCCTCGATCCCGAGGGACGCCGGGTGCTGGCCTTCCAGCAGGTCGCCGAGCTGACGCCCTCGACGTGGCCGGACGCCGACGTGCCCATGCAGCTGCACCTCGACCTCCGGGTCGACGACGTGGCCGAGCTCGACCGGCACCGGCGTCGGGCCGAGGAGCTCGGGGCCCGCGTGCTGCTCGACCGCACCGACTCCGAGGAGCCCTTGTGGGTGCTCGCCGACCCGGCCGGCCACCCGTTCTGTCTGCTGGTCGGGTGACCGGGCCGGGAGGTCGGCGGACCCTCAGAGAGCGCCGGAACGCAGTGGCCGCCCGGCCGCCATCGGGGTGAAGGCGGAGGTGCGGACGACGAGCCCGTCGATCCGGACCTGGGCGTCGGTGCGGCTCACGATCCGCAGGGTCCCCGACCGGGGCGTGGTGAACGTGGCGATGGCGGCCACCCGCAGCTTGCGGGCGGTGCCCTTGGCGTTGATCGTCGCCAGCTTGGTGTCGCCGAGGAAGACGTCGACCGACCCGAAGCTCTGGGCGTTGCTGAGCACCAGGGCCAGCGACGTCGCCTTGACCACGGGGTAGCTCAGCGTGGAGGTCTTCCGGGTCGCCGCCACGTAGGTGCTACGGAAGTAGCCGGAGGCACTGACGCGCTTCCAGGTGCCCTTGACGATGCGCAGGCGCGCGTCGTCGACCGGCACGTAGAACCGGCGACGGACCGGCGTCGCGTCGGTGTTGCCCGCGGCGTCGGTGGCGGCGACGTAGAGGTCGTAGGTGCCGGCCGGCAGCAGGGACCGGGTGAGGGTGCCGTCGGCACAGCCGACCTCGTTGCCGTTGAGCGTGCAGGTGAAGGTCGACCCGCTCTCGGACGAGGCGAAGGCGAAGGACACGTCGCGGGCCAGCTGGGTGCTGCTCTGGGCGGGTCCGGTGGTGATGCTCGTCTGCGGCGCGGTGGTGTCACCGGCGCTCACCACGAGGGCCGTCGGGGACGAGGCCCCGGTGTAGCGGGGGCTCGTCAGGGTGGCGACGACCTGGTAGGTACGCGCGGAGGTCGGCGAGAACGTGCAGGAGGCCACGCCGGAGGTGACCGTCGCGGTGCACAGGGCGTCACCGGTGGTCTGGTCGCTGAAGGCGACGGTGCCCGCGGGGGTGCCCGGGGTGGCTTCGCCGTCGGCCACGGTGGCCGAGACGGTCACCGGGCCCACGGTCTCGGCCGTGTCACCGGTGTAGGTCACGGTCGCTGCGTCCTTGACCACGACGATCGTGAAGTCGACCGTCCGGTCGCCCGCGTTGCCGGCCCCGTCGGAGACAGTGGCGGTGACGTCGTAGGACCCGGGGTCGACGTCGGCCACGCCGGTCACCTCGAACCGGGTGGTGCCGGGGCGGGTGCCGTCGGCGGACGTGGTCGTCCGAGTCAGGTCGAAGCCGTCCGGCAGACCGGAGGCGCTCGCGGTGATGTCGTCGCCGTCGACCTCGGAGGCCTCGGCGGTGATGGTCGGCGTGGTGGACAGCGCGTCGGACGAGGCCGCCGTGAAGTCGCCGCCGGCCGCGTTGCCGCCGGTCGTGAGCGTCGGGATCGGCGTGGCGAGCACGAGGAGCGTGGCCGCGGCCGAGGCCCCGGTGTAGCGGGCGCTCGTCAGCGTGGCGACGACCCGATAGGTGCGGGTAGCGGGAGCCGAGAACGTGCAGGACGCGACGCCGGACGCGACGGTGGCGGTGCACAGGGCGTCGCCGGTCGTCTGGTCGGTGAAGGCGACGGTGCCGGCAGGCGTGCCCGGGGTGGCGTCGGTGTCGGCGACCGTCACCGAGACGGTGCGGGTGCCCGTCGCCCCGGCGGTGTCACCGGTGTAGGTGAGGGTCGCGGTGTCCTTGGCGACCACGATGGTGAACGACACCGTCTGGTTGGCGGCGACACCGTCGCCGACGGTGACCGTGACCGGGTAGCTGCCCGGGTCGACGTCGGCGGTGCCGGTGACGGTGAACGACGTCGTGCCCGGTCGGACACCGGCGGCCGACGAGGTGCCCCGGGTCAGGGACAGGCCCGCCGGGAGGCCGGACGCGGTGGCGGTGATCGCGGTGCCGTCGACCGAGGAGGACGAGGCCGTGATCGACGGGGTCGTCGACAGTGCGTCGGAGGATGCGGCGTCGAACGTCGCACCGGCGGCGTTGCCACCGGTGGTCAGCGTCGGGGCGTCGGAGCCCGGGGTGATCGAGATGTTGCCGTCGTTGACGTCGTAGAAGTAGTTGCCGACGGCCTCGACCTTGATGCGCCCCTGGGTGGTGGCGACGTTGGGCCAGGTGATCGTCTCGGTGCCGTCGTTGGGGGTGCTGGCGGCCAGGACGGTCGGGAAGGTCAGGCCGCCGTCGGTCGAGAAGGAGATCTTGACGTCGGTGGCGTAGGTCGCGGTGTTGGTGCTCGCGACGTTCCAGGTGAGGCTGCCCGACTCGTTGCCGGTCACCGACGTGGCGGTGCCCTGCGACGTGATCAGGAACGGGCCGGCCGTGCCGACGGTGATCGCGGTGTCGGCGAAGGAGGTGCCGCCGTCGGAGCCGCCGTCAGGTCCGCCGAGGTCGCGGGCGGTGAGCCGGAAGCTCAACGAGCGCGCCGTGGTGGGCAGGAACTCCGAGAAGCACCGCAGAGCGACCGTGTCGGCCGTCCCGGTGCCGGTCAGCGTCGGGCAGCTGCCGGTGGCGGCGTTGGTCTGGCCGGCCGCGACCTGCGCGGCGTCGGGGAACGAGCGCGTCGGGCTGGTGCCGGCGATGTTGAGGCCCGGCGAGTGGTACTGCTGGGTCCCCGCCGAGCCGACGTTGGCGTAGGTGCCGAACACCCGGAACAGCGGACCGCTGGACTTGGTGTTGCTGCTGAGCGTCGTGCCGGTCGTGCCGCCCTGGTTGTTCTGCTCCCACGAGTAGACGAGCGCGTCGTCGTCGGGGTCGGTCGCCGAGCCGGTCAGCGCGAACGGCGTCCGGAGCGGGATGGTCTTGGCCACCGGGGCGGTGACGGTGGGGTTGCGGTTGCCGGTCGGGGCGGGGTTGGCGAAGCCCTGGTTGGTCTCGGGGCCGCCGTTGTCGAAGGTGCCGACGATGGCGGTGAAGGTGCCCGTGACCAGGGCGACCGTGGGCGTCGGGATGTCGGCGGTGCCGGACCAGGTGACCTGGAAGCCGTTGGCACCGGTGCCGAAGCTGGTGCCCTTGGAGCCGCTGACCGTGGCGGTCGCGCCGCTCGGCTCAGCCGCCTCGAGGGCGGTCTTGAGGCCCGCGGCGGTGTAGTTGGTGCCGACCGTGACCGTCGACGGGGTGCCGCCGTAGGAGATGGTGAAGGACTCGCCGGCCGTGGTGAAGCCGCTGAGGGCGATGTTCTGGATCTCCTGCACCGCGCCCGGGTTCGAGCGCGTGAACGCGGCGATCTCGGTCTGGCTGCGCTGGGAGAAGTAGGGGTCGCTGTGGTTCTGCAGGTTGTCGATGCCGCAGATGCCGGCGTAGGCCATCACGGTGACGCCCGAGCCGGGCTCGACCGAGGTCGCGGCCTCCCGGTTGCCGCCGGCGCAGCTGCCGGTGGTGCCGTTGAAGGTGTGGTTGCCCGCGAACTGGTGACCCATCTCGTGGGCGACGTAGTCGATCGCGAACCCGTCACCGGTGGGCGGGTTGAGGCCCGTGCAGCCGCCGGCCTTGATCGTGGTGCCGACCGCGCCCAGGTAGGCGACGCCGCCACCGTCTCCGTCGGGGCCGAACATGATGTGGCCGATGTCGTACTTGTCGGCACCGATGATCTGGCCCACGACGAACCGGTTGGTGTCGATCACGTCACCGCAGCCCACGTCGGCGGACGTGTAGCAGGCGACGTTGCCGCACGGGCCGTTGGCGCCGAGGAACTGGGCGTCGGTGTTGAAGTTGAGGGCGTCGTTGCCGTCGACCAGGAGCATGCGCACGGAGAGGTCGTCGCCGTAGACCTGGTTGACCCGGCTCATCAGGGTCACCTTCTCGGCGGTGACGATCGGGTTGACGACCGCGGGATCGGTCGAGGACGTGAAGTACTGGGTGTAGGACGGGTCGGTGACGAGGGCAAGGCGGTAGGTGCGTTGCACGGCGACCGCTCCCCCGCCCTCGCCGACGCCGGGGTCCCCGGCCACGCGGGCTGCGGCGCGGCGGGCCGCAGCGGCCATGCCGGCCTTCTCGGGCTCGATCAGCCTCTGATCACGCGCGGGCAGGTCCTCGCCGTCGTAGGAGAGGTAGAGCGCATCGGCGCCCTGGTCGGTGCCGTTGTAGGCCGGGTCGACGTACCAGGAGGCACCGGGGCCACGCACGGAGGCGTGGAAGCCCATCGGGGTCACGTCGAGGCGGATGCTGGCCGGGGCCCCGCCCGTCGTCGTGCCGGCGTAGGTCGTGATCTCGGGGTGGGCGGCCGCGAGCCCGGGCTCCATCACCGGTGACTCGGTCACCGCGAACTCGACGAGCTCGCCGTCGGGAGCCGGGACCTCGATCACGAGGGGCTTCGCCGAGGACCTCTCGGCCGGGGCCGACCCGAGCCGCGAGGACAGGGTGCCGAGGTCGAGGTGGTAGGCGGCGTAGGCCGACGGGGCCACCCGCTGACGCAGGCCGGCGCGGCGCGCCTGCGGGCGCTCGGAGACCTCGGTCCAGACGTCACCGGGGTCGGCGGCGGCCGCGACGACCGTGGCGGCCGACCGGGCGGTCGGGACCGCCTCGGCGGGCGGCGCGACGGTGGCGACGAGACCTGCCACCACGGCGGCTGCCGTGGTGACCGAGAGCAGGGAGCGCGAACGAGGTACGACGGGCAACAGGAGTCCTTAGATCGAGGGTCACCGCAATCTAGGCCCCACCACCGACACCTGACCCGGTTTCGGTACGACTGTGTCGCTCGGCCCCGCAACTGGTGCGTGACGGACCTCTCACCGGCCGCCCCGCCGACCCCGGTCAGGCGGGACGGGTACGGACGAGCA
Organism: Nocardioides plantarum; assembly: GCF_006346395.1. NCBI lineage: Bacteria > Bacillati > Actinomycetota > Actinomycetes > Propionibacteriales > Nocardioidaceae > Nocardioides > Nocardioides plantarum. The sequence goes on along the minus strand of NZ_VDMS01000003.1, from coordinate 100,772 downwards.
CGCCGATCTTGTCGATCCGGTGTTCCGGGTTGTCCAGCTCGTCGGCCCAGAAGTTGCCCTCGGCGTGGTCCTCCTGGGTGCGGCAGGTGGAGATGGTGATCATCGCCCGGGTCGCCCGCACACCGGGGCGTCCCGGCACCGCGGCGCGCTGCTCGCGCAAGGACCGCTCGGAGCGGAACGACGTGATCCGCGTCGTGGCGATCCGGTAGACGTAGACGGTCTCCCCCGCCGTCACCAGCACCTCGTCGCCCCGCTCGAGCTCGGGGAGCCGCAGGAAGATCGCCGTCGCGGAGTTGCGGTGGCCGGTGACCTGGTAGTTGCCGATGCCGCCGGGCCCCGTGCCGCCGTCGGGCCCCGACGGGCTCGCGGCGATGCCGGTGTTCTGGATGGCGTGACCGGCCGCGTCGTCGGTGACGCCGCGGTAGGTCTGCACCTCGAGGCCGTCGATGTCGAGCTGCGGGATGCTCATCCGGGCATCGCGGGCCCGACCGTCGCTGACGACGTACGGCGGCGGGGCGGGTGCGGGGGCAGTCGAGGTGGGTGCCGACGTGGGTCCGTCCGGGGACGCCGACGGGGCGGTCGGGGACGCCGGGCTCGGCGGGGCGGTCGGGGCGGTGGCCGACGGGGAGCGGGTCCGCGCCGGCTCGGCACCCTCGCCGTCGACCGAGCAGGCCGACAGCAGGAGCAGGCCTGCGACCCAGGCGGGACTAGACGTCCGCAAGACGCGGCAGCACCTTCTCGACCACGTCGGTCGTCCAGGCCACCGGGTCGTCGGTGGGCGGGGAGAGGGTGACCGTCTCGACGCCGAGGGCGGCGTAGCCCTCCATGTCGGTGAGGAAGCCGTCGGGATCGGTCTGCGGGTCGGCCATCAGGATGACGCTCTTGTCGATCGCGTCGTAGTCGGTGCCGACCTCGTCGCAGTGGCGTCGGAGCACGTCGAGCTTGTGGGCCATCACGTCGTGGCCCTCGCCGAAGATGTTGCACATCTGGGCGTACTGGGCGACCAGGCGCAGCGTCTTGCGCTCCCCCGCCCCGCCGATGAGGATCGGTGGGTGCGGCTGCTGGTAGGCCGGGGGCACGTTGGCGGTCTCGGCCAACCGGTAGTGCGTGCCGTCGTAGGCGCCGGTGTCGGCGCTCCACATCTGCAGGCAGACCTGCAGGGCCTCCTCGAGCCGCTCGAAGCGCTCGGCCGTCGGCGGGAACGGCACGCCGAGGCCGGCGTGCTCCCGGTCGTACCAGGCGGCCCCGATGCCGAGCAGCGCGCGGCCCCGCGAGAGGCGGTCCAGGGTGGTGACCTGCTTGGCCAGCAGCCCGGGGTGGCGGTAGGTCACTCCGGTCACGAGCAGGCTGAGCCGGACGTTGCGGGTGATCGCAGCCAGGTAGCCGAGGGTGGTGTAGCCCTCGAGCATCGGCTCGTCGGGCCCGCCGAGCTGCTCCATCTGGAACCAGTGGTCCATGACGGTGAGCAGGGAGACGCCGCCCTCGTCGGCGACCCGCGCCGTCTCGGTGAGCCGGTCCTCGAGAGTGGTCGGCCAGTCGGGGTGGCTGAAGTTCGCGTAGTGCACTCCCAGCTTCATGTCCCGAGCGTAATCCGGTGACGGTGACCAGGTCAGGTCCCGCTCAGGTGACTCACCTACGATCGCCGCCATGGTGAAGCGACGCGTGTCCCGGCCGCTCGGAGCGGCGGTCCTCCTCGTCCTGGCCCTCGGCGGCCTCGCGGCCTGCGGTGACGACGACGGCAGCGCCGGCCCGGGAGGCGCTGCTACGGAGCGCACCCACGCGCCCCAGCCCACGAACCCGTCAGGCGCGGCCTGCGAGTACCCCGCCGGCGGCGAGGCGGCCAAGCCGGCCGACCCGCCGGCCACGACGGCGGCCTACTCCGGCACCGTCGACGTCACCCTCAAGACGTCCGTGGGCGACCTGGCCGCGACCCTCGACGCCAGCACCGCGCCGTGCACGGTCAACTCGTTCACCTCGTTGGCCAGCCAGGGCTACTTCGACGGTACGTCGTGCCACCGGCTGACCACCTCGGGCATCTTCGTGCTCCAGTGCGGTGACCCCACGGGCAGCGGCTCCGGCGGTCCGGGCTACACCTTCGGCGACGAGCTCAGCGGCTCGGAGACCTACCCGGCCGGCACGCTCGCGATGGCCAACGCCGGCCCGGGCACCAACGGCTCGCAGTTCTTCGTCGTCTACGCCGACACCGACCTCCCGCCGAGCTACACCGTGTTCGGCAGCATCGACGCGGACTCCGTGGCGACCGTCGCCAAGGTGGCGAAGGCGGGCACCGACAACGCCAACGGCGACGGTGACGGGGCCCCCAAGACCAAGGTCAACCTCGAGTTCGTCGACGTCGGCAAGGCCGGCGCCGCGCCCAGTGCCTCCCCCACCGCCACCGCCACGTCCACCGAGCCGGCCGGCGCCTGCACCTACACCTCCGACGGCACCGGGGGCTCCGGCTCGAAGCCGGTCGACGCTCCGCCGGCGGACCCGACCGTCAAGGGCTTGGTCAAGGCCGTCATCACCACCAACGTCGGGCGCATCCCGATCACCCTGGACGCCACCGCCGCCCCCTGCACGGTCGGCTCGTTCGTCTCGCTGGCCGAGCAGAAGTTCTACGACGGCGTGCCCTGCCACCGCCTGACGACCAAGGGCATCCTGGTGCTCCAGTGCGGCGACCCGACGGGCGCCGGCACCGGCGGCCCCGGCTACACGTTCCCCGACGAGCTCACGGGCTCCGAGAAGTACACGACCGGGACGCTGGCCATGGCCAACTCCGGGCCCGACACCAACGGATCGCAGTTCTTCATCGTCTACGGCAAGACCTCGCTCCCGGCGTCCTACACCGTCTTCGGGACGGTCTCGCCCGCCGGGCTCAAGGTCGTCGACAAGGTCGCGCGGGCCGGTGTCAAGGGTGGCGGCGAGGACGGCGCCCCCCAGCGGGCCGTGAAGTTCACCAAGGTCACGGTCGACGACTGACGGTCGCTACAGCGGCCAGGTGACGCCGCTCAGCTCCTCGGACCGGGCCCAGGCCGCCCGGGCCAGGTCGGGGTCGATCGCGCTGCGGCTGCGTCCGACACCGACCGGCCAGCCGTTCATCTCGTGCAGCCGGTGCGGGCCGAGGTAGGTGTTGCCGGGCACGTCCATCGTGGCGGCGTACAGGGTGGGCATCGCGCCCTGGGACGGCTTCATGCCGACCAGGCCGTGGCCCCACGACCCGACCCACGCGAAGAGGCCGGGGCCGCTGCTCGAGGTGATGCCGGTGGCCGTGCTGCCGGGATGGGCGCCGGTGGCCCGCAGGGTCGACCCGGCGGCGGTCAGGCGGCGCTGCAGCTCGGCCAGGAACAGCAGGTTGGCCAGCTTGGACGCCCCGTAGGCGCCGTACGGCGAGTAGCCGCGGCGCTCCCAGTCGAGGTCGTCGAGCTGCAGGTCGCCGGAGCGGTGGCTCTGCGACGACACGACGACGACGCGGTCGGTCAACCGGGGCAGCAGCAGGTTGGCCAGCGCGAAGTGACCGACGTGGTTGGTCGCGAGCTGCAGCTCGATGCCGTCGACGCTGCGACTGAAGGGCACGCCGAGGATGCCGGCGTTGTTGACCAGCACGTCCACGTCACCGCCCGCCACGACCTCGGCCGCGAACCGGCGTACGGAGGACAGGTCGGAGACGTCGAGGGAGGCGACCTCGACCGACCCGTCGACACGGCCGATGTCGCGGACCGCGGCAGCGCCCTTGTCGGCGTTGCGGCAGGCGAGGACGACGTGGGCACCACGCTGCGCGAGCGTGCGCGCGGTCTCGAGCCCGACACCGCTGTTGGCTCCGGTGACCACGAAGCGGCGCCCGTCCTGACGGGGTACGGCGGACCAGGGCGTCGCCCGGCCGGCGCGAGTCATCAGTCGGCGAGGACGTAGGCCACGTCGGAGCCGAGCCCGACGGTCCGCGACACGGTGCAGATGCGGTCGTGGGTCTGCTGGAGGAACCTCGGCAGGCTCTCGCGCGCCTTGTCGCCACCCTCGCCCTCGGGGAACACGGTGTCGAAGAGCAGGCGGAGGTTCTCCATCCGGCCACCGGTCTCGTCGCGCACCTTGTCGCCCTCGGCGACGACCTCGAACCGGGTCGGCTCGGCCCGGCGCCCGGTGAGCTCCTCGACGTTGATCGCCGCGCACCCGGCGAGCGCGGCGAGCAGCAGCTCGACGGGGCTGAAGTCGGTGTCGCTCACCCCGACGTCGAGGGTGCCGCCGGCGGCGTTGGTGATGCGGAACGCCCCCGGGCCCACCCGGGCCAGGCTGACGCTGCGGAGGCTGTCGTGGGTCGGGTCGGTCATGGCCCCAGGCTGCCACGTCGGCGGCCGTCTCGGACACCGGTCCGACACGCGCGGGATCCCGCTCGCCTTGAACCTCGCGCCCGAGTCCGTCACGTTGGAGAGGTCAGAGAACGACACCCGCACGAACCGGAAGGAAGGCGAGCCCATGCTCACCCTCACCGAGAACGCGAGCACGATCGTCCGAGACATCACCGCTCAGCCCGAGCACACCGAGACCGCCGGCCTCCGCATCGCCGCCGACGGCGACCCGTCGTCGTTCACCATCGCGCCGGTCACCGGCGCCGAGCCTGCCGACCTGGTGGTCGAGCAGGCGGGGGCCACGGTGTTCCTGGACGAGGGGGCCGCCGAGGTCCTCGACGACAAGATCCTCGACGCCGCCATCGACGACCAGGGGCGCGTGGAGTTCGCCCTCGCCCACCAGGCCTGAGGCGCGCTGGGCTGGACTGGCAGGGTGGTCGGGTGACTACGACGACTCGCCAGATCCAGCTCACCGCCCGACCGCAGGGCACGCCCACGCCGGCCGACTTCCGCACCGTCGAGGCCACGCTGCCCGACCTCGCGGAGGGCCAGGTGCTGGTGCGCAACACCTACCTGTCCGTCGACCCCTACATGCGGGGCCGGATGAACGACGTGAAGTCCTACGTCCCGCCGTACGCACTGGACGCGCCGCTCGAGGGCGGTGCTGTCGGCGTCGTCGAGGAGTCGACGTCGGGGTCCGTGCCCGTGGGCGCCACCGTGCTCCACATGGCCGGATGGCGTGAGCACGCCGTGCTCGGCGAGCGCGAGGTGCGCGTCGTCGACACCGACGCCGCGCCGGCGTCGGCCTACCTCGGCGCGCTCGGCATGCCGGGCCTGACCGCGTGGGTCGGGCTGACCGCCATCGCCCACCTGCGCGAGGGCGACACCGTCTTCGTGTCCGGCGCCGCCGGCGCGGTCGGCTCGATGGTCGGCCAGCTCGCCCACAAGCTGGGTGCCGCCAAGGTCGTGGGCTCGGCGGGGTCCGCGGCCAAGGTCTCCTGGCTCGTCGACGAGCTGGGCTACGACGCCGCGTTCGACTACTCCGAGGGCCCGGTCGCCCGTCAGCTCGCCGAGCACGCGCCCGTCGACGTCTACTTCGACAACGTCGGCGGTGACCACCTCGAGGCTGCGATCCAGCACATGGGCACCGGCGGCCGGCTCGCCCTGTGCGGCGCGATCGCCGGCTACGACCACCCGGTCCCGGGTCCCCGCAACCTGATGCTGGTGATCGCGAAGCGGCTGATGCTGCGCGGCTTCATCGTCAGCGACCACGGCGACCTCGCCGGCGAGTTCTACCGCACCGTCGCGCCGTGGCTGGCCAGCGGCGACATCACCTACCGCGAGACCGTCCTGGACGGCCTCGACCGCACCGTCGAGGGGTTCCTGGGCCTGGCCACCGGCGCCAACACGGGCAAGATGCTGATCAAGCTGGGCTGATCGCCAGGGCGGGGGACGCCGCTCGACCGCACCGTGCCTAGGCTCTTCGCATGCCCGTCGCGTCGTCCCGCAGCCTGCTCCGCACCGAAGCCGTCGCCCGCCGTGAGCAGCTCGACGTGACGTCGTACGACGTCGTGCTCGACCTGACCGGCGAGGCGACCTTCGGGTCGGTGACCACGATCGAGTTCGAGAGCACCGGGGGGCCGACGTTCGTCGACCTCAAGCCGGTGTCGGTCGCCGCGATCCGGCTCAACGACCGGCCCGTCGACGTCGACCTGCTGCGTGAGGGGCGGCTGCCGATCGAGACGTCGGCCGGCACCAACGTGCTGGTGGTCGACGCGCGGATGCCGTTCCGCAACGACGGGGAGGGGCTGCACCAGCACGTCGATCCCGCCGACGGACGCCGCTACGTCTACGGCATGTCGTTCATGGACGCCGCGCCGACGGTGTTCGCCTGCTTCGACCAGCCCGACCTCAAGGCGCCCTACACGCTGCACGTCACCGCGCCGCCCGACTGGGTGGTCGTCGGCAACGCCCCGGCCACCAACCCCGAGCCGGGGCGGTGGGAGATCGGTCCGACCCAGCCGCTGTCGACCTACTTCGTCACGGTCGTCGCCGGTCCCTACCACGTGGTCCGCGACGAGCACGACGGCATCCCGCTCGGCCTCAGCTCGCGACAGAGCCTCGCCCAGCACCTCGACAAGGACGCCGACGAGCTGCTGACGATCACCCGGCAGTGCTTCGACGAGTTCCACCGGCTGTTCGGCATCCGCTACCCCTTCGGCGACTACCACCAGGCGTTCGTGCCCGAGTTCAACGCCGGCGCGATGGAGAACCCCGGCTGCGTGACGTTCCGCGACCAGCTGGTCTTCGACACGCGGGTCACCCGCGGGACCCGGATCGTGCGGGCCACCACGGTGGCCCACGAGATGGCCCACCAGTGGTTCGGCAACATCGTCACGCCGACCTGGTGGGACGACCTGTGGCTCAACGAGTCGTTCGCCGAGTACATGGGCAACCGCGTCACCGCCGACGTCACCCAGTACGACGACGCCTGGACCCACGTCGCCTGGTCGCGCCGCCAGTGGGGGCTGCTGGCCGACCAGCGCCCGACCACGCACCCGGTGGCCGGCAACGGCGCGGTCGACGCGGTGGCCGCGCTGCAGAACTTCGACGGCATCTCCTACGCCAAGGGCTCCAGCATCCTCAAGCAGCTGTGCACCTCCCTCGGCGACGAGGTGTTCTTCGCCGGCGCGATCGACCACTTCACCCGTCACCGCTTCGGCAACGCCACCATGCACGACCTCGTCGCCAGCTGGGAGAGGTCCGGTGCCGGCGACCTCTCGCCCGTCGTCGACCAGTGGCTACGGGTCGCCGGGGCCGACACCTTCACGCTCGACCGCGAGGCCCACGTGCTCCGTCGTACGCCGCCGCCGGAGCACCCCGCCGACCGCGCCCACCGCTTCGAGGTCGCCACGCTGAGCGAGGGCAGCGTCACCACCACCGTCGTCGACGTGTCCGGCCCCGAGACCCCGCTGCCCGACCTCGCCGGCACGGTCGTGCTCGACCCGCGGGAGCAGAGCTGGGGCGTCTACGTCCCCGACACCGCCACCGTGGCCGGCCTGCGCACCGAGCTGCCACTGGTCGGCGACGACGGGCTGCGCGCCGCGATCTGGAACAACCTCAAGAGCGGGTTCAACGAGGCGCTCGTCGCCCCCGACGACGTCGTCGAGCTGCTCGTGCAGGCCTTCCCGGTGCAGGACACCGAGGACACCGCCCGGCACACCGTGCCGTGGGTGCTCGGCGAGGTGCTGCCGGCGGCGACGCCGGGCTCGACCGCGCGGGTGCACCGGGCCGTGGCCGACCTGGTCGGCTCGACCGAGCCGGGCTCCGAGCTGCAGCTCTCGGCGTTCCGGGCCGCCGTGCGCACCGCCGACGACGTGGACCTGCTGCGCGACTGGCTCGCCTCGCCCCCGACCGGGATCGACCTCGACGCCGACGTGCGCTGGCGGCTGCTGGTGCGCCTCGCGACCCTCGGCGGCACCCACCCGACCGAGCTCGACGCCGCCCTGGCCGACGACAGGACCGCAGCGACGGCCGTCTCGCACGTGCTGGCCACGACCTCCCTGCCCACGGCCGAGGCCAAGGCCCTCGCGTGGGAGATGTTCACCGGGGTCCTCGACTCCCCCAACTACGAGCTGGTCGCTGCCGGGCAGGGCCTGTGGCAGGGCTCCCAGCGCGAGCTGACCGCGCCCTACGTCGAGCGCTACTTCGCCGAGCTCCCGGCCACCTCGCAGGTGCGGTCGGGCTGGGTGCTGGCGCTGGCGGCCGACGCGTTCTTCCCGCGGACGTTCGTCGACGACGACACCCTCGCCCGCACGGAGGCGCTGCTCGACAGCGACGTGCTCGAGCCCGCCGTACGCCGTCGCGTCGCCGACCACGCCGACGAGCTCGCCAGGCGCCTGGCCGTCCGCGCGGCCTACCCCGTCTCGTGAGCCCGCGATGAGGGCCCGCCGTCCCGGCCCCTCCGTTCGGATCAAGGTCGTCGAGGGGGGCCGCACCCGCGAGGACCGCGTGGTCACCGAGGAGCCCCTGGAGATCAGGCTGCAGTGGCCGGGTGCCCCGGCCCGCCGGGTCTGGACGACCATGCGGACACCTGGCCACGACTTCGAGCTCGCCGCTGGCTGGGTCCGCCACGAGGGCCTGGCCACCTCCGTGCACGGCGTCGCCTACTGCACCGACGTGACGCTCGCGCCCGAGCAGGAGTTCAACGTCGTCACCGTCACCCTCGACAGCGAGCCCCGCACCCTCCCCCACCAGCACGAGGCCCAGTCTGCGGGGTCGTCGGCATGCGGCGTCTGCGGCCGCGACAGCGTGGAGGCCGCCATCGCCACGACGGGCCGGCCGTGGACCGGCGAGCTGCCCTCCGACGACGTCGTACGGCGCCTGCCCGGTCTGCTGCGCGAGGGGCAGAAGGTCTTCGACCGCACCGGCGGGGTCCACGCTGCCGGTCTGGCCACCGCGGCCGGCGACCTGCTCGTCGTGCGCGAGGACGTCGGTCGGCACAACGCGGTCGACAAGGTCACCGGCGCCCGCATGCTCGCCGGCGACCCGGAGGCCGGGGCCGCGCTGGTCGTCAGCGGCCGCGCGGGGTTCGAGCTCGTCCAGAAGGCCGTCGCCGTCGGCACCGGCGCGCTGGTCGCGGTCGGCGCCCCCACCAGCCTCGCCGTCGACCTCGCAGCCCGGGCCGGTCTGGCGCTGTGGGGATTCGCCTCCGCCGAGCGCGCTGTCCGCTACTGCTGAAGCAGCCGCAGCCCGTGCTCGGCGAGCGCAGCGAGGACCCGCTCGATGTCGTCCGTCGGCGCGTCGTCGTCGAAGGAGCCGTAGGCCCGCACCCCCAGGCCGGAGTCGACGACCTGCACGATGCCCCCGAGCGAGGGCAGCAGGACCTGCAGGTGTCGCTCCGACGTCTGTTCGAGGTCGTGGAGGCCGAGCGCGAGGAGGCCGGCCGCGACGGCGTTCCCGTCGCTGCCGTTGCCCCACATCTCGAAGGTCCGGCGCGCCGTGGACGACTCGAAGACGGGCCAGAGGGGCGGGTCGAAGCCGTCGAGGACCCGCGCGACGGCCGGGAGCAGCCCACCGTCGAAGGCGAGGGCCTCGTCGCTGTGGCGCGGCAGCACGTAGACGCGATCGGGCGCACCGGCCACGAAGCAGAACTCGTCGCCGTCGAGCGTGTCGGCTATCACGACTCCACGCGTCTGCAGCGTCTCGGGCGTCACCTCCACCCCGTCGGTCTCCCAGAACCAGTAGTCGGTGATCCGCTGGCGCCACTGCGCGGTCGTGCCGGCGAGGTCACCGGGCACGTAGACCCGCACGGTCTCGCACGTGATCCCGCGCCCGTAGCGCTCCACGTGGGCGACGTAGTCCTCGGGCAACGGGGTGCCGAGCGCGGCTGCCGCCGCGCTGGTCTCGCTCGCCGGGACGGGGCTGGAGTGGCGGCTCACGAGCCGCAGGTCGCTGAGGTTCACACCCGCGTTCTAGCACGCCGGCCCCGGCTCCGCGGCGCGTGCTCCGCGGCCATGTCGGTGGTCGCACCTAGCGTTGGAGACATGCGCATCCTCCACACCTCCGACTGGCACCTGGGCCGGTCGTTCCACCGTGAGGGGATGCTCGGCCACCAGGCCGCCTACGTCGACCACCTGCTCGAGGTCGTCGAGTCCGAGCGCGTCGACCTGGTGGTCGTGGCCGGTGACGTCTACGACCGCGCGCTGCCGCCGGTCGACGCCGTACGGCTCTGCGACGACGCGCTCGTGCGGCTGGCCCGCTCGCGGGCCTCGGTCGTGCTGACCAGCGGCAACCACGACTCCGCCCAGCGCCTCGGCTTCTCCTCGCGCCTCATCGACGCCGCCGGGGTCCACCTGCGCACCGACGTCTCGTCGGTGGGCTCGCCGGTGCTGCTCGACGACGCCCACGGCCCGGTCGCGGTGCACGGCATCCCCTACCTCGACCCCCACGCGGTCGCCGAGCCGTGGTCGCTGGGCCAGCGCTCCCACGAGGCGGCGCTGACCGAGGCGATGACCCGCGTACGCCGTGACCTCGCCGCGCGCCGCGGCACCCGCTCGGTGGTGCTCGCCCACGCGTTCGTCGCCGGCGCGCAGCCGTCCGACTCCGAGCGCGACATCACCGTGGGCGGTGTGGCCCGGGTGCCGACCAGCGTCTTCGACGGCGCCGACTACGTCGCGCTGGGTCACCTCCACGGAGCTCACGTCCTGAGTGACCGGGTGCGCTACAGCGGCTCCCCGCTCGCCTACTCGTTCTCCGAGGCCGGTCACCACAAGGGCTCCTGGCTCGTCGACCTCGACGCGACGGGCGCGGTGTCCGCCGACTGGGTCGAGGCGCCCGTCCCGCGCGCCCTCGCCCGCCTGACGGGCACGGTCGAGGAGCTGCTCGGCTCCCCCGAGCACGCCTGGGCCGAGGGCTGCTGGGTCGAGGCCACGCTGACCGACCCGGGTCGTCCGCTGCAGGCGATGGAGCGGCTGCGGCGACGCTTCCCCCACACGCTCGTGCTGTCCTTCGCCGGCGCCCGGCCGGCGCTGGGTGCGCCGGCGGCATCGATGACCCACGCCCGGCGCGACCACGAGGTCGCCCGCGAGTTCCTCATCGAGCTGCGCGGCCACGAGCCCGACCCCGACGAGGCCGCGCTCCTCGACCGGGCGGTCGACGCCTGCTGCGACGACCCCGACGCCGACGCCCTCATCAGCGAGGTCGGGGCGGTGGCGCCGTGAGGCTGCACACCCTCACGGCCGAGGCGTTCGGACCCTTCGCGACCGCGGCGACGGTCGACTTCGACGAGCTGTCCGACGCCGGGCTGTTCCTGCTGTCCGGGGCGACCGGGGCGGGCAAGACCAGCGTCCTCGACGCGGTGTGCTTCGCGCTCTACGGCGACGTTCCCGGCGACAGGAGCGCCGCCAAGCGGCTGCGCTGCGACCAGGCGGCCCCCGGCGCCGTGCCGCGGGTGCAGCTCGAGGCCACGCTGTCGGGCCGGCGCTTCCGGTTCGTCCGCTCGCCGGCGTGGGACCGCCCCAAGAAGCGCGGCTCCGGCACCACCACCGAGCCGGCCAAGGTCACGGTCTCCGAGCTGGTCGACGGGGCGTGGCAGCCGCTGTCGAGCCGCCTCGACGAGGCCGGTGACCTGGTGGGTCGCGTCGTCGGGCTGACGATGAACCAGTTCACCCAGGTCGCGATGCTTCCCCAGGGTCGCTTCCAGGCGTTCCTCCGCGCCCGTTCCGACGAGCGCCACAAGCTCCTGCAGCAGCTCTTCCGTACCGGCCGGTTCGAGGCCGTCGAGCGGTGGCTCGTCGAGCGTCGGCAGCGCCTGTCCCGCGACGACGCGCGTCACCACGAGCGCGTCGCCGACGTGGTCAGCCGTGCCACCGAGGCCGCCGCGGTCGCGCTGCCCGACGGCATCGACCTGCACGCGCTCCAGCTCGCCGCCGATGACGGCGTGCTGCGCTCCTGGCTCGAGCAGACGCAGGCCGCCAGCGTGCGCGCCCGCAGCGCCGCCGACGCGACGCTCCTGGAGGTCACGGCCCGCGAGGGCGCCGCCCTGACGGCGCTCGAGCAGACCCGGAGCGAGGCGGCCCGTCGGCGACGGCTCGACACCGCCCGGCACGAGCTGGCCGACCTGCGCAGCCGCGCAGCGGCCCACGACGACGACACCCGTCGGCTCGACGCGGCCCGGCGCGCGGCCGGCGTCCTGCCCTGGGCGCGGCTGGCCGAGGCCGCCGACCTCCGGGCCGAGGCGGCGACGACGCGCGCCGTGGCCGCAGCGAGGGCCCTGCACCAGCACCGGCCCGACGTCGAGGAGTCCGTCGACCTCGAGGCGCTGGCCGCCGACTGTGCCGAGGCCGCGGCCACCGCCCGCGCCCTGCGGCCCCGGGCCGAGCGGCTCGTCGTCGTCGACGAGGAGGTCGGCGCCCTCCGACGCCGGGTCCACCGGCTCACGGCCCAGCTCGACGAGCTGCGCCGGGTGCACGCCCAGCGACCCGCCGAGATCGACGAGCTGCGGGCCCTGGTGCTCGAGGTGCGCGCCGAGGCGGCCACGGTCGACGGGCTGACCGCCCAGGCGCAGGACCTGCGCAACCGGCTCGACGCGCACGAGGAGGCGACCGTGCTCGCCGCCCAGCGCGAGGAGGCCCGTGAGCGCTGGCTGACGTCCCGCGAGGTGTCGCTGGCCCGCAAGGACGCGCTGCTCACCGTCCAGCTCGCCCGGGTCGACGGCATGGCCGCCGAGCTCGCCGGGGCGCTCGTGGTGGGCGGCGGCTGCTGCCCCGTCTGCGGGTCCGCCGAGCACCCGTCCCTGGCCCATCCGGCGCCCGGTGCCCCCGACGCCACGACCGAGCGCGAGGCCCGCAAGCAGCTGGCCGACGCCGAGGTCGTCGAGCACGCCCTCGACCAGCAGGTGCGCGACCTCGACCAGAACCTCGCTGCCGCCACCGCTCGAGCCGGCGAGGGCGATCCGGCCGAGCTCGTCGCGCGGTTGGCCGCCCGCCAGGCCGCTCTCTCCCAGTCGTGGCGAGCCGCGGGCCGGCTGCCCGACCTCGAGGCCCGGCTCGACGCCCAGGTCGCCGAGCTCGACCAGCTCGGTACCCGCGTGGCCGGGCTCACCGCCGACGCGGCGGCCGCCGACACGGCCCACCAGCGGGCCACGACCGAGGCCGAGGCGCTGCGCGCCGAGCTCGCTGCCCTGGGGGCCGCCGACCTCACGGCTCTCGACGCGATCGCCGCGGCCCACCGCCGTACCACCGAGCTGTGCGCCGACGCCCTGCGCTACCGCGACGACGCCGTCGAGGCCGGCTGGTCGGCCGAGCAGGCCCACCGCGCGCTCGACGACGCCGCGACCGAGGCCGGGTTCGCCGGGCCCGGCCCCGTCCGCGAGGCCGCCCTCGAGCCCGACGCCGTGGCCCGGCTCGCCGAGTCCGTGGCCCGGCACCAGCAGCGTCTCGCCGCCGTCACCGAGGTGCTGCGCGAGGCCGGCCCGTCCGACGACGAGCCCGTGGGCGACCTCGACGCCACGCTGGCCGCTCACGAGGCGGCCCACCAGGCGGCGGTGACGGCCTCGCGTCGGGCCGCGTCCGACGTGGCGGTCCACGCCGCCCGCTCGACCCGCCTGGCCGGGCTGCTGGTCGAGCTCGACGAGGCCCTGGCCGCCTGGGCACCGCTGCGGCGCGACCTCGCGCTGGTGACCCGGCTGTCCTCGTTCGTCGAGGGTCGTTCGGCCGACAACCTGCTTCGGATGCGCCTGTCGGCCTTCGTCCTGGCCTACCGCCTGGGCCAGGTCGTCGGCGCCGCCAACGAGCGCCTGGCCCGGATGAGCGACCAGCGCTACTCCCTCGAGCACACCGGCAAGCGGGGCGCCGGCGAGACCCGCGGCGGGCTCAGCCTGCTCGTGCGCGACGACTGGTCCGGCGAGTCCCGCGACCCCGCCACGCTCTCGGGGGGCGAGACCTTCGTGGTCTCCCTCGCCCTCGCCCTGGGCCTGGCCGACGTGATCGCCCACGAGGCCGGAGGTGCCTCCCTCGACACCCTCTTCGTCGACGAGGGCTTCGGCTCCCTCGACGCCGACACCCTCGACGACGTCATGGACACCCTCGACGCCCTGCGCGACGGCGGCCGCGTGGTCGGCGTGGTCAGCCACGTCGCCGAGATGCGCGACCGGATCCCCACCCAGCTCGTGGTCACCAAGTCCCGCCAGGGCTCTTTCGTCGCCCTGCGCCGCTGACCCGTCCGCCACGGGCGACGGGTCGACGTACGTCTCTCGCTGACCCGTCGCCCATGGGCGACGGGTCGGCGCAGATTTCTCGGTGACCCGTCGCCCATGGGCGACGGGTCGACGTCAACCCGGTCGCCGAGACCGACGGCCTGCGGATAGGTTCGCGAGCATGAGTGGTCTCGACCCGACCTTCACCGACCTGCCCTACCGGGCGCTCGGCGACGCCGCCCTCACCCGCGCCCGGGAGCTCGGCGTCACCCACGCCGACTTCCGGTTCGAGCGGGTCCGCTACCAGAGCCTGCGGGTGCGGGACGGGGCGCTCCAGGGCGCCAGCGACGCCGAGGACCTCGGGTTCGCCGTCCGCGTCATCCACCAGGGCTCGTGGGGCTTCGCGGCCGGGGTGGTGCTGACGCCCGAGGAGGCCGTGCGGGTGGCCGAGACCGCCGTCGCGGTCGCGGTCGTCGCCTCCGGTATGACGACCAGGCCCGTCGAGATCGCCGACGAGCCGGTCTACGACGACGTCACCTGGGTCAGCGCCTACCGGACCAACCCGCTCGAGGTCCCGACCGCCGACAAGGTGGCCGTGCTGGTCGACTGGACCCAGCGGCTGCGCACGGGGTCCGCGGTCGACCACGCCACGGCCTACCTCCAGCAGGTCCAGGAGAACAAGTACTACGCCGACCTCGCCGGCACCCGCACCACCCAGCAGCGGGTGCGGATGCAGCCGGGGTTCGAGGCGATGGGCGCCGGGGCCGACACGTTCGACTCGATGGCCAGCATCGCCCCGCCCGTCGGCCGCGGCTGGGAGTACGTCACGGGCACGGCCGCCGAGGGCGCCTGGGACTGGGACGCCGAGCTCGACGAGGTCCCCGAGCTGCTGGCCGAGAAGCTCAAGGCCCCCAGCGTCGAGGCCGGCACCTACGACCTGGTCATCCACCCCAGCAACCTGTGGCTGACGATCCACGAGTCGATCGGCCACGCCACCGAGCTCGACCGGGCGCTCGGCTACGAGGCCAACTACGCGGGCACCTCGTTCGCGACGATCAACAAGCTCGGCACGCTGCAGTACGGCTCCGGCGTCATGAACGTGACCGGCGACCGCACCCAGGAGCACGGCCTGGCCACCGTCGGGTACGACGACGAGGGCGTCGAGACCCAGCGCTGGGACATCGTCCGCGACGGGGTGCTGGTCGGCTACCAGCTCGACCGCCCGATGGGCGTGATGCTCCCCGAGCTCAACGGCGGGCGGTCCAACGGCTGCGCCTACGCCGACTCCCCCGGCCACATCCCGATCCAGCGGATGGCCAACGTGTCGCTGCAGCCCGACCCCGACCCGACCGGACCCAGCACCGCCGACCTGATCGGCCGGGTCGAGCGCGGCCTCTACGTCGTCGGCGACAAGTCCTGGTCGATCGACATGCAGCGGTTCAACTTCCAGTTCACCGGCCAGCGGTTCCACACGATCAAGGACGGCGAGCTCGTCGGCCAGGTGCGCGACGTCGCCTACCAGGCGACGACGACCGACTTCTGGGGCTCGATGGAGGCGGTCGGCAACCGCGACACCTGGGTCCTCGGCGGTGCGTTCAACTGCGGCAAGGCCCAGCCCGGGCAGGTCGCGGCGGTCAGCCACGGCTGCCCCACGTCGCTGTTCCGCGACGTACGGATCCTCAACACCCTCGAGGAGGGCGGCAACTGATGGCCACCCCGACCAACCCCCAGTCGCTGGTCGAGCAGGCGCTGGTCGCCACGACCGCCGACGACTGCATCGTCATCGTCCGCGACCACACCAGCGCCAACCTCCGGTGGGCCAACAACACCCTCACCACCAACGGCGTGATGCACGGCCTGACCGTCACGGTCGTCTCGTTCGTCGGCGAGGCGACCGGCTCGGTCACCGGCAGCGCGACCACGCAGGCCCAGGTCACCGACCTGGTCAAGGCGGCCGACGCGGCCGCGCGGGCCGCCTCGCCCGCCGAGGACCGCAACCCCCTGGTCACCGCCGCCGACTCCCCCGCCAGCCCCGCCTGGGACGACGCCCCCGAGCCCACCGACATCCACGTCTACGACGCGTTCGCGCCGGCCCTCGGCGAGGCCTTCGGGCGAGCCCAGGCCGGCGGCCGGATCCTCTACGGGTTCGTCAACCACGAGGTGACCACGACCTACCTCGGCTCCTCGACCGGCCTGCGCCTGCGGCACGTGCAGCCCACCGGCCACTACGGCTGCACCGGCAAGAACGCCGCGCTCACCGAGAGCGCCTGGGTCGGTGGGGCGACCCGCGACTTCGCCGACGTCGACGCCCTCGCCATCGACGCCGAGGTCGCGCAGCGCCTGGCCTGGGGCAGCCGGCGCGTCGACCTGCCCGCGGGCCGCTACGACACGATCCTGCCGCCGACGGCCGTGGCCGACGTGATGATCGACGCCTACTGGTACGCCGGGGCCCGCGACGCCTGGGAGGGCCAGTCCGTCTACAGCCGGCGGCCCACCGGCACCCGCATCGGCGAGCGGATCGCCTCGCCCGGCGTCCACCTCTACAGCGACCCGGCGCACGACCGGCTGCAGTGCGCGCCGTTCAACGTGGCGACGTCGTCGGGCAGCGAGAGCTCGGTCTACGACAACGGGCTCCCCCTCGGCCGCACCGACTGGATTCGCGACGGCGAGCTCGCCGCGCTGCTGCAGACCCGGCACACCGCCACGATGACGTCGCAGCCGGTCACCCCGGCCGTCGACAACCTGGTCCTCGACATCGACTCCGGCGCCGGGACGATCGACGACCTGGTCGCCGGCACCGAGCGCGGACTGCTGCTGACCTGCCTCTGGTACATCCGCGAGGTCGACGCCCAGTCGCTGCTGCTCACCGGGCTGACCCGGGACGGGGTCTACCTCGTCGAGAACGGCGAGATCACCGGCTCGGTCAACAACTTCCGCTGGAACGAGAGCCCGATCGACCTGCTCCGCCGCTTCAGCCACGCCTCGGCCACCGTCCCGAGCTTCAGCCGCGAGTGGGGCGACGACTACTTCTCGCGCACCGCCACCCCGGCGCTGCGCATCCCCGACTTCAACATGTCGAGCGTGTCGCAGGCCATGTGACGCTCACCCGAGCAGGTCGTCCTTCGTCCCGCGCAGGTGAGCCCAGGCACGGTCGAAGGCGGCGTCGCGGTCCTCGTCGCGCGCGGCCTCGCGAGCGTGGAGCACCCCGTAGGTGAAGGAGCTCTCGCCGTGGGCGGTCGCCTCCTCGGAGATCGCGAGGAGGTCGGCACGCGCGACCGCGGCGTCCTGACGGTCTCCGAGCACCCGGGTCACCTCCTGCGCCGCCTTGCGCAGCCGCTTGGCGTCGCGGCCCCACGCCGGCTCGAGCACCTCGCAGGCGTAGCGGAGCCGCTTGGCGGCCTTGCGGGCGTCGTGCAGCGCCTCCTCGCGCTCGGCCGGCTCCGCCGTGCGCGCGCGGCGGACGCGGGTGCGCAACCGCTTGTGGTCGCGGGCCACGAGGTCGACGAGGTCGTCGGCGGGCTCGTCCGCGGCGTCGGTCCAGGGCGGGTCGACCACCAGGTCGTCGAGCTGGTCGAGCAGGCGGAGGTAGCGGGGCGAGCCGAGCGTCTCGCCGGCACCCGCCGCCGTGTCGCGGAGGTGGGCGCCGTAGTGGTCCTCGAGGCGACGGCGTACGGGTCCGACGACGAGGTCGGGGTCGAGGTCGTCGACCAGGCCGCGCAGCCGGTCGAGGGAGACCTCGGCGTCGCGGGCGTCGCCGAGGCTGCGCGCGAGCCACTGCAGGTCGGCGCGGACGGGGTCGGTGACGTCGCGGTCGAGCAGCGGCCGGTAGGTCGCCAGCGCACCCCGCAGCCGTCGGCAGGCCACCCGCAGCCGGTGGACACCGTCGTCGGCGCCGCGTCGTACGTCGCAGTCGCGGCGGCGCAGCTCGGCCACCTGGTCGAGGAGCCGGGCGTGCAGCACCGGCCCCGCAGTGCCGTCGCGATCCGGCTCGGGAGGCGCCGGGAACCCCGCGAGCCGCTCGGCGAGGACCGTGCCGATCTTGCGCTGCTCGGTGCGGGGGTGGATGTCGCTGGCCGCGGCCAGCAGGGCGTCGGCCGCGTCGAGCAGCACGGGTCCGGCCCCCACGAGCTCGATCTCGAGCTCGCGCCAGCTGATGGCAGCGGCAGCGGCAGGCCCGTCGATCGGGGTGCCGACCACGACGTCGTCGGCCACCTCGGCCAGCACCGCGCCGTCGGCGTCGAGGAGCAGAGACGTCGTGCGCTCGGTCACGATCGTCGCGACCGGGCCCAGGTCGCGCCCGCGGGTCCACCCCAGCACGGTGTGCGCGAGCGTGGCCGGGACGACGTCGGACTCCCCCAGCGGCAGGTGCACCTCGTCGCGGCCGTCGCCCGCCGGGATCTTGAGGTGCCAGCCCGCGTCGTCCCCGCCGGTACGACGACGCAGCGTGACGCCGGCGCAGATCAGGGACAGGTCGTCGGTGTCGAGGTACGTCGCGGCGAGGGTCGCCGTGCGCGGCTCGGTCACCGAGGCCACCGCCGTCAGCGCGGCGAAGTCGGGCAGGACGTCGTCTGGCCCCAGGGCGTAGGCCCTCTCGACCTCGTGGTGGTCCGTCACGGGACCAGTCCTATCCGATCGGGGTGAACGACCGGTGGGAGGGCCGTCACGGGCCGGGGATCGGGGCGCGCGGGTCGTAGGGAGTGCGGGTGTAGACGAAGGTCGCGCACTCCAGGTGGTGCTCGTGCGCGTGCAGGGTCTCGCCACGGTGGTAGCCGGTGGCGCCGACGACCCGGCCGTCGGGGCGTACCTCGAAGGTGTGGCTGAGCGTGCCGCCCTGCAGGGCGCGGACCTCGAGCCGCTCGTGCTGCCAGCGCCACTCCGTGGCGGTGTTGCCCCAGAACCAGACGCCCAGCAGCGGCTCGACGGCGGCCGGCACCGTGGTGGACGGCACCCACGGCACGGGGAGTCGGGGCGGCGTACCGGTGAGGAGCGCGTGGGCCACCCGGTCGGCGTCGAGCCCGGTGGTCGCGTCGGCGAGCGCGATGGTGCCGTCGCCGCTGACCGGGTCGACGAACAGCGAGGCGAGGAAGCCCGGCATCGAGCCGGTGTGTCCGACCAGGCCGCGTCCGTCGAGGTCGACCAGCCGCAGGCCCAGGCCGTAGCCCGGGTCGAGCCGGGGCGTCGACATCTCGGCGATGCTCGAGGCGGCCAGGACGTCGGGCCGCCGCCCGGCCAGGACCGTGGCCCACACCGCGAGGTCGGCGACGGTGCTCCAGAGCTGCCCGGCCGGGGCCATCGCCCCGGTGTCGGTGTGCGGCTCGTCGTGGAGGACGCCGGTGAGGTGGCCGACGCTGTGACCCCGGGCGTGCGGGGCGACCGGGCCCCACGTCGTACGGGTCATGGCGAGGGGTGCGAGCAGCCGCGTCTGCACGACCTCCCACCACGACGCGCCGCGCAGCCGGGCGACGACCTCGCCGAGCAGGCCGTAGCCGAGGTTGGAGTAGTGGAAGTAGTCGCCCGGGCGGCTCACGGCGCCCGACCCGTCGTGGGCGGCGGCCAGCTCGGCGAACGAGCCCCCGGTCGACCGCTCCCACCAGGGCCCGGCCGGCTCGCTCTGCATGCCGCCGGTGTGACCGAGCAGGTCGGCGAGGGTCAGGTCGGCGTAGCCCACGCCGGGCAGGTGGGCCCCGAGCCGGTCGTCGAGCGTGAGCAGCCCCTCGTCGCGGAGCTGGACGACGAGCACCGCGGTGAGCGTCTTGGTGATCGACCCGATCCGGTAGGCCGTCGCGGGGTCCGCGGACACCCCGGCGGTCTCGACCAGGGCGCCGTCGCGCAGGACGCCGCCCACGACCGACGGGAGCCGACCGTCGTGCTGGAGGGCGGTCAGCCGGGCGGCCAGGCTCACTCCGGGCCGACCTCCGCGAACGCCTCCGGCGGCGGGCAGGCGCACACCAGGTTGCGGTCGCCGTAGGCCTGGTCGATGCGGCCGACCGGCGGCCAGTACTTGTCGCCGGTGAGCTGCGAGGCCGTGCCGGTCGGGAAGACCGCGAGCTCGCGGGAGTAGGCGCGGTCCCACTCGCCGACGAGGGCACGTGACGTGTGCGGGGCCCCGCGCAGCGGCGAGGTCTCGGGGGTCCACTCCCCCGCGGCGACCCGGTCGATCTCAGCGCGGATCGCGATCATCGCGTCGCAGAACCGGTCGATCTCGGCGAGGTCCTCGGACTCGGTCGGCTCGACCATCAGGGTGCCCGCGACCGGGAACGACATGGTCGGGGCGTGGAAGCCGTAGTCGACCAGGCGCTTGGCCACGTCGTCGACGGTGACGCCGGTGTCCTTGGTCAGGGCTCGCACGTCGAGGATGCACTCGTGGGCGACCAGCCCGCCGTGCCCGGTGTAGAGCACCGGGAAGTGCTCGCCGAGGCGCTTGGCGACGTAGTTGGCGGACAGCACGGCGGCGGCCGTGGCCCGGGTCAGGCCCTCGGCGCCCATGAGCCGGATGTAGGCCCACGAGATCGGCAGGATCCCCGCCGACCCGTACGGCGCCGCGCTCAGCGGCCCGATGCCCACGCGCTTCTCGGGCTCCGGGTGCATGCCGTGGGTCGGCAGGAACGGCGCCAGGTGGGCACGCACCGCCACGGGCCCGACGCCCGGACCGCCACCGCCGTGAGGGATGCAGAAGGTCTTGTGCAGGTTGAGGTGGGAGACGTCGCCGCCGAACTCGCCGGGCTTGGCGTAGCCCAGCAGGGCGTTGAGGTTGGCCCCGTCGACGTAGACCTGCCCGCCGTGGGCGTGCACGACCTCGCACAGCTCGGAGATCGTGTCCTCGTAGGCGCCGTGCGTCGAGGGGTAGGTCACCATGATCGCGGCCAGGGTGTCGGTGTGCTTCTCGCACTGCGCGCGCAGGTCGTCGAGGTCGACGGTGCCGTCGTCGGCGCCCTTGACCACGACGACCTTCATGCCGGCCATCACGGCCGAGGCGGCGTTGGTGCCGTGGGCCGAGCTGGGGATCAGGCAGACGTCGCGCTGCTGGTCGCCGCGCGAGTGGTGGTAGCCACGGATGGCCAGCAACCCGGCGAGCTCGCCCTGGGAGCCGGCGTTGGGCTGGATCGAGACGCGGTCGTAGCCGGTGACCTCGGCCAGCCAGCCCTCGAGCTCGTCGACGAGCTGCCGGTAGCCCTGCGCGTCCTCGGCCGGGACGAACGGGTGCAGGTCGGCGAAGCCGGGCAGCGAGACGGGCTCCATCTCGGTCGTCGCGTTGAGCTTCATCGTGCAGGAGCCGAGCGGGATCATGCCGCGGTCGAGCGCGTAGTCGCGCGCCGAGAGCCGCCGCAGGTAGCGCAGCATCTGGGTCTCGCTGTGGTGGCTCGAGAAGACCTCGTGCGTGAGGTACGCCGTCTCGCGGCGCAGGTCGTCGGGCAGCGAGTCGCCGACGAGCTGGTCGATCGCCTCGACGTCGGACTCGGTGGTCGAGCCTGTCGAGACCCCGAACGCGTCGAGCACGCTCTCGACCGTCGAGCGGGTGGTGGTCTCGGACGTCGACACCCCGACCCGGTCGGCGTCGACCAGGCGCAGGTGGATGCCGCTGGCGCGGGCGTCGGCGACCACGGTCTCGGCGCGACCGGGCGCCTGCACCTCGAGGGTGTCGAAGAACCGCTCGTGGGTGACGGTGAGCCCGCCGTCGGTGAGCGCACGGGCCAGGACCGCGGCGTAGCGGTGGGCCCGGGTCGCGATCGCCCTGAGCCCCTCGGGGCCGTGGTAGACGGCGTACATCGAGGCGACGACGGCGAGCAGCACCTGCGCGGTGCAGATGTTGGACGTGGCCTTGTCGCGGCGGATGTGCTGCTCGCGGGTCTGCAGGGCCAGGCGGTAGGCGCGGTTGCCCTCGGCGTCGATGCTCACCCCGACCAGCCGGCCGGGCAGGTGCCGCTCGAGGCCCTGGGCGACGGCCATGTAGCCGGCGTGCGGGCCGCCGTAGAACAGCGGGACGCCGAAGCGCTGGCTGGATCCGACGACGACGTCGGCCCCCATCGAGCCGGGCGACTCGAGCAGGGTCAGGGCGAGCAGGTCGGCGGCCACGACGGCCAGCGCGTTGCGCTCGTGGGCCGCCTCGATGAGCGGCTTCGGGTCGAGCACCCGGCCCGAGGCGCCGGGGTACTGGACCAGCACGCCCGACAGCGCCCCGTCGGGCAGGTCGTCGGGCAGGCCGGTGGTGAGGTCGGCGACGACCACCTCGATGCCCATGGCCTGGGCGCGGGTGCGCACGACCTCGATGGTCTGCGGCAGCGCGTCGGCGTCGACGACGAACGGGCCGCTGGCCTTGCGGTTGCCCCGGCGGACGAGGGTCATCGCCTCGGCGGCGGCGGTGCCCTCGTCGAGGAGGCTGGCGTTGGCGGTGGGCAGGCCGGTGAGGTCGCCGACGACGGTCTGGAAGTTGAGCAGCGCCTCGAGCCGGCCCTGGCTGATCTCGGGCTGGTAGGGCGTGTAGGCGGTGTACCAGCTGGGGTCCTCCAGCACGTTGCGGCGTACGACGGGCGGCGTGATCGTCGCGTGGTAGCCCAGCCCGATCATCGACTCGCCGGGCCGGTTGGCCTCAGCGATCCGGCGCAGCTCGTCGGCGGCGGCCGCCTCGGTCAGCGGGGCGGGCAGGTCGAGCTCGTCGGCGCTGCGGATGCCGCCGGGCACCGCAGCGGCCATCAGCTCGTCGAGCGAGGCGTAGCCGAGCCGGCCCAGCATCCGCTCGATGTCGTCGGGGCGCAGGCCGATGTGGCGATCGACGAACGGCAGCGCCGCGTCGAGCTCGGAGAGGCTGAGGTGGTCGGACACGAGGGCTCCTGGGATCGCACGATCACGGACGGCCCTCCCCCTCTGTCACCCTCGCCAAGAATCTGGTCGGGGGGCTCCACAGGTGCCTGCTCCGCGCGGTCCGGGTGCCTGAGAGGTTCCGGGGAGGAATTGCCCCTTCGGCGCTTCGGTGCTGCTGAAGACTCTCCCGCGCGGGATCGTCAGCCCCGCCAATCTAGCCGACCCGTCGCCCATGGGCGACGGGTCACCCCGAAAACGACGCTGACCCGTCGCCCACGGGCGACGGGTCAGCGTGGAGGACGGTGGATCAGCCGGCGTTGCGGGCCTGACGGCGTACGGCGAGCTCGTCGGCGGCGGACGGCGTGTCGTTGGTGGCGGCGGGCTCGTCGGCGCGCTCGCTGGGCAGCTCGGCGAGGGTGCCCTCGATCTCGCGCCAGACGCCGCCGATGGCGATGCCGAACACGCCCTGACCGCCCTGGAGCAGGTCGATGACCTCGTCGTTGGAGGTGCACTCGTAGACCGACGCACCGTCGCTCATCAGCGTGACGTGGGTCAGGTCGTCGGTGCCGCGCTCGCGCAGGTGGCCGACCGCGGTGCGGATCTGCTGCAGCGAGATGCCGGCGTCGAGGAGGCGCTTGATGATCTTGAGGATCAGGATGTCGCGGAAGGAGTAGAGGCGCTGCGAGCCCGACCCCTTGGCGCCTCGCACGGTCGGCTCGATGAGCCCGGTGCGGGCCCAGTAGTCGAGCTGCCGGTAGGTGATGCCGGCCGCGCTGCACGCGGTCGGACCGCGGTAGCCCTGGTCGCTGGGAACCGTGGAGAGCTCGTCGGTGAAGAGCAGACCCTGCTCCTCGGCAGACTCGACGATGACGCTGTCGACAGCGTCGTGGTGCGGCTTCTGCTCGTTCACACGGTCCTCCGTGAGGTCTACTTCGCTCCGGGGAAGGTGCCGTGATGACACGCATGGAGTTACAGCGAAGGACTTCAAGGTACGGCGCCCGGTGCGGTCGGTCAAAGAACCTCTCGGCGTGTCGCAACCCTCAACCTCAGGTTGAGGCTCAGCCTGCGGAGTCGGTCCCGGCCTCGAAGTCCTCGGGCGTCACGTGGTCGAGGAACTCACGGAACCTCTCGACCTCGTCCTCCTGCTCGGCGGGCACGGCCAGGCCGGCCTCGTCGAGCACGCCCTCGGCGCACACGATGCGGGTGCCGGTGCGCAGGGCCAGCGCGATCGAGTCCGACGGCCGGGCGCTGACCTCGACGCCGGACACGAAGACCAGGTTGGCGAAGAACACGCCGTCCTTGACGTCGATGATCTGCACCTCGGTGAGCTCGTTGCCCGTGGCCTCGAGGACGTCCTTGAACAGGTCGTGCGTCAGTGGCCGCGGGGGTACGACGCCCTGCTGGGCGAACGCGATCGCCGTCGCCTCGACCGCGCCGATCCAGATCGGCAGGTAGCGCTCGCCCGACACCTCGCGCAGCAGCACGATCGGTTGGTTCGAGGGCATCTCGACCCGTACTCCCATGACGTCCACCTCGCGCATGCCTCAACCCTACTCGCGTCCGGTCGGGGACTCGGACGGCATGTCGGCGGGGCCACCCTGGGTTGTTACCGACCGTTCGGACTGCTGGCCTGCCCGTTGAAGCGCATGCCAGCAGTCGCAACGGTCAGTAACAAGCCCGGTTCGGCCCGCACCCCGCCCACCGAGCAGGCACAAAAGTCGGGTCAGGACCTCTTCAGCCCGGACTTGACCAGGGTCGCGTGGAGCCGCACCGACAGCGCGGCGATCTCGTTGACGGCGGTGTCGGCGCGGGCTCGGGCACCCGCGTCGCGGCCCCCGCGCAGCGGCGCGACGACCTGCTCGACGAGCCCGACCTCGCGGTCGGCGGCGGCGCGGAAGGCGCGCAGGTGGCGCGGTTCGAGACCGAAGTCGGCGAGCTCACGGGCGGTCTGGGCGATGACGAGGGCGTCGGTGTCGTAGTGGCCGGTGCCGAGCCGGGGCACGATGAGGCCGAACTGCTCGAGCTGGTCGAGCAGGGCGCTGTCGATGTCGGCGATCTTGAGCAGCTCGCGCCGCGAGAGCCGCAGCTGGTCGCGTCGGGCGAACGACTCGGCCGAGGGGGTGCCGTCGCCCGCCAGCGCGACCTGCGGGACGACCGGGACCACCGGCTCGATCGGCGGCGGCTCGAGCCCGCGGTCGATGGCGTCGAGGTGCTCGGCGATGACCTTGAGCGGCAGGTAGTGGTCGCGCTGCATCGTGAGCGCATAGCGGAGCCGCGCGACGTCGGCGGGGCTGAACTTGCGGTAGCCCGAGGGGGTCCGCTCGGGGCTGATCAGCCCCTCCTCCTCCCAGTAGCGGATCTTGGGGATGGAGATCGCCGGGAAGTCGGCGCGCAGCAGGTCGAGGACCTGGCCGATGTTCATCCGGCCGGACTCATGACCGGAGTCGCGGCCGGGGTCCTGGTCGGACCGGTCCGCGGCACCGTCGCCGGCACCCGGGAGCGCACTGGGCACGGCAGCGGTCCTAGACGGGTTCGTGACCGGAGAAGAAGACCAGGCGGTACTTGCCGATCTGCACCTCGTCGGAGTCCTTGAGGTGGACGGTCTCGATGCGGTCGCGGTTGACGTAGGTGCCGTTGAGGCTGCCGGCGTCGCTCACGGTGAAGGTGTCGCCGTCACGCACGAAGACCGCGTGGCGGCGCGAGACGGTCACGTCGTCGAGGAAGATCTCGCTGTCGGGGTGGCGGCCGGCCTGCACCTCGTCGGCGTCGAGCAGGAACCTGCTCCCCGAGCCGGGGCCCTTCTGCACCACGAGCAGCGCATGCCCCGTGGGCAGCGCGTCGACGGCGGCGGCGTCGACCGGGTTGAGCGCCCGGTCGGACGTCTCGGACTTCTCCGCGCCGAGACCGATCTGGATGGTCGCGGTCGAGTCACCGGACGGGTCGGGCCGAGCGCCCGCGGCCGGCGGCGTCACGGTCAGGATCCTGGTGCCGCACTGGGCACAGAATCGGGCGTCGTCGGGATTCTGCTTGCCACAGTTGGTGCAGAACGGCATTGCGTGGTTCCCCTCCGGTTCGACCCTGTCCTCAACCCTCACCACGTGGGTGAGGTTGACGGTTCACCGAACCTACCAGTTGACGTCGAGCGCTCATCGGGCTTCGGCGCAGCCGAGACCCGACTCAGCCGTCGAGCGTCGCGACGTAGGCGTCGGGGGCGAGCAGGGCGTCGACGTCGGCCGGTGTGACCGGCACGATCTCGAAGAGCCAGCCGCCGCCGTAGGGGTCGTTGTTGACCAGCTCGGGGGTGGCGTCGAGCGCCTCGTTGCGGGCCACGACCTCGCCGGTGAGCGGGGCGTAGACGTCGCTGACGGACTTGGTCGACTCGAGCTCGCCGCAGGTGCTGCCGGCCTCGACGGTGTCGCCGATCTCGGGCAGCGACACGTAGACGATGTCGCCGAGCGCGTCCTGGGCGTAGTCGGTGATGCCGATGCGCACGGCCCCCTCGTGCTCGCCGGGGCTGCGCACCCACTCGTGCTCGACGGTGTACTTCAGGTCCTCGGGGTACACGGGTCTCCTCCGTCGGTGCTGTGCGGGTGCGTGCGGGTGCGTGCGGGTGCGATGTCGTGCGGCGAGCAGGCTATCGGGTCCGGGGTGTCGACCTCACGGGTCGGGCTCGGCCTCGTCGGGGTCGGCCGCACGGCGGGTGGTGTCGATGTCGAGGGAGGTGAGCTC
Organism: Nocardioides plantarum; assembly: GCF_006346395.1. Lineage (NCBI taxonomy): Bacteria > Bacillati > Actinomycetota > Actinomycetes > Propionibacteriales > Nocardioidaceae > Nocardioides > Nocardioides plantarum. The sequence continues at coordinate 74,207 of NZ_VDMS01000003.1, read as the reverse complement.
GTCGACGCTCAGGGTGCCGCCGTCGAGCCGCACCTGGCGGGCCGGGCCGAGCGAGAAGACCAACGCCCCGGCCAGGGTGCTGGCGTCGCCGATGGCGTCGACGACGTACGGCGACTCGACCAGCCGCCCGTCGATGAGCAGGCCGCCGGTGCCCTGCTCGAAGGACGTCGACGCGATCAGCCGTACCTTGCCGTTGACCTGGATCGCCTCGGCGCCGACCGAGCGCAGCTCCTGGATGACGTCGAGGAAGGTCGACACCTTGACCACCCCGGTCTCCTCGGTGATGGTGACGCGCACGCCGGGCCCGGTGACGGGCACCAGCCCGGCCAGCACGTTGAGGCTGTCGACCTCGCGCTGGGTGCGCTCGAGGGCGGCCTCGCGGCGCGTCGACTCCGAGAGCAGGTCCTCGCGCTCGCTGCGCAGCCGGTCGATCTCGGCCTGGGTGCGCTGGGTCGTGCCGGCCAGGCCGTTGAGGGCGTCGATGAGGTCCTGCTGACGCAGCCCGGAGTAGGTCGAGTCCTCCTCGGTGGTGCGGATCTGCGTGACCGCGGCGAACCCGACGAGCGCAAGCAGGACGGCGACGATCGTCTGGCTGCGCGAGGGGCGGGTCATCGCCCGGGCCAGGCGCGAGCGCCCCGAGCCCGGCTCGTGGACGTCCGCGCCGACCTCGCCGCCGGCAACCTCGCCGTCGGGCACCTGGTCAGGCATGGAACAGGTGCCGTCGGATCGCGGCGACGTTGGAGAAGATCCGGATGCCGAGGACGACGATGACGCCGGTCGACAGCTGGCCGCCGACGCCGAGGCGGTCGCCGAGGTAGACGATGCCGGCCGCGATCACCACGTTGCTGAGGAACGAGACGACGAAGACCTTGTCGTCGAATATGCCGTCGAGGTAGGCGCGCAGGCCACCGAAGACCGCGTCGAGGGCGGCGACGACGGCGATCGGGAGGTAGGGCTCGAAGCCGAGCGGCACGTCGGGCCGGAAGAACAGCCCGAGCGCGACCCCGACGAGCAGGCCGAGTGCGGCGATCACTGCGTGGTCCCTCCCCTCTGGTAGGTCTGGTCGTCGGCGGTCTTCTCGCGCGCCGAGCGGAGCACCTGCCGCGACGCGGGCGCCGCCGGCAGGCGCAGGTCGTCGACATTGTCCACGTCGTAGGTGAACCCGTAGGAGGCGGCGTTGGAGGCGAACACCTGGCCGGTGGTGCTGTCGGCGAAGCGGGCGGCCAGGGTGCGGGTGTCGCCGATGGCCTCCACGACGTACGGCGGGGCCACACCGACGAAGTTGACGGCGATCGCGACCCCGCTGGTGCGGATCGCGGTGGTCGACGACATCCGCTGGCCGTTGACGGCCACTGCCTCTGCGCCGGCCTCGAACAGGCCGTTGACCAGCAGCCGCAGGTCGAGGTCCTTGACCTCCTGGGCGTCGTCGGCGTCGGGCGCCTGGGTGACGGTCACCCGCACCCCCTCGCCGCGGACCGCGATGAAGCCGGTGCCGACCTGCAGGCGCCGCTCGGTGAGCGCCAGGGCCTGCTGCTGGTCGGTGAGCCGGCGTACGCCGCGCTCGAGCTGGGCGACCCGGGTGCGGTAGGCCGCGACCCGCTTCTCCAGCAACGCACGCTGGTCGCTGGCCGACTCGATCCGGTCGATGAGGGTGGCCCGGCTGGCCGAGTCGACGTCGGCGTTGCGGTTGGTCTGCACGAACGCCGTGGCCGCGAGGACCCCGAAGACCATCACGACGACCGTCGCCACCCGGAGCTGGCGCCCCCGCGGTGGGAGCGGTGCGCCGGCGGTCCGGCGGTCGGCGGCGTGCTGGTAGTCCTCGTCGAGCGACTGCTGGGTGATGAGGGTCAGCAGGGGCATCCGCACCCGGTCGGGCACGGGTGCGGCCGCGGTCACGGTCGGGGTCGGCGTACGCCGGTCGCGTCCGGCGCGGTGCTCGTGCTGGTCCATGTCAGCCGTCGCGGGCCGCGTTGCGGGTACGGGCGCGGCCCCGGTCTCGGGCGGGTCGTCGCTCGGTCGTGGCCAGCAGGCGGCGCACCTGCCAGGCGTAGAGCAACCCGGCCCACCAGTAGAGCCCGATGCCCCAGATCGCGAACGCCCAGCCGAAGACCTCGGCCAGGGTCGCCACGGTGCCGTCGCCATCGCCGAGGAGCAGCAGCGGGAACGCGTAGAGCAGGTTGAACGTGGCGGCCTTGCCGAGGAAGTGCACCGGCAGCGCGCTGAAGCCACGGGTGCGCAGCAGCGGCACCAGTCCCCACATCAGCAGGTCGCGCAGCGGCAGCGAGATGGCCATCCACCACGGGATGATGTCGCGCATCGCCAGGCCGACCACCACGGCCAGGATGTAGAGCCGGTCGGCGACGGGGTCGAGGATCTGCCCGACCACCGACTGCTGGTCGAGCTTGCGGGCCAGCCAGCCGTCGAGGAAGTCGGTGACGCCCGAGACCATCAGCACCGCGAGCGCCCAGACGTCCTCCTCGGGCCCGAGGATCAGCCAGAGGAAGAGCGGGACGCCGAGCAGGCGCAGCGCGCTCAGGGCGTTGGGCACGGTCCAGACGAGGGGCTGCGGGCCCCGAGCACCGGGGGCACCCCGGGTCCCGTCCGCAGTCTCGCTCACAAGGACGCAGCCTAGGCGGTGAGCGGGGTGGGCCCGGCACCGCCGAGCCGGTGGCCCACCCGGGGACTCAGCCGGGGACCCAGCCGGTGACCCAGCCGGTGACTCAGCCGGTGACTCCGGAGGGCGAGTCCTCGAGGTGGGCTGCGTCGCGGATCTCGCCGACGAGCTCCTCGATGACGTCCTCGAGGGTCGCGACGCCGAGCGTGGCGCCGGTGGCGTCGACGACGCGGGCCATGTGGGAGCCGCGGCGCTGCAGGACCTCGAGCGCCTCGTGCAGCGGCGAGGTGTGGGTCACCGTGGCGAACGGCCGGACCCACTTGTCGTCGATGGGCCGGGCGCGGCGCTCGGCGTCGGGCTCGAGGACGTCCTTGATGTGCAGGTAGCCCAGGAGCTCGCCGTCCTCAGCCGAGACCGGGAAGCGGCTGAAGCCGGTGCTCGCGCACAGCGCCTCGACGTCGGCCGGGGTCGAGCCGCGCTGCACCGTGATCAGGCCGCCGGAGGGCAGGCAGACCAGCTCGACGGACTTCTCGGTGAAGCCGAGCGCGCCCGCGAGCCGGTCGTACTCGTCGGCCTCGATCAGGCCCTCCCCGCGCGACTCCTCCACCAGGGCGGCGACCTCGGCGCGGGTGTAGGTCGAGCTGACCTCGTCGCGCGGCTCGACCCGGATCAGGCGCAGGGTGGCGTTGGCGATGGCGTTGAGGGCGCTGATGATCGGACGCAGGGGGGCCGCCACGGCGACCAGCAGCGGTCCGAGCACCAGCGCGGCCCGCTCGGGCCCGGCGAGGGCGATGTTCTTGGGGACCATCTCGCCGAGCACGACGTGCAGGAACACCACGACGGTGAGGGCCAGGACGAACGCCACCGGGTGGACGAAGCCCTCCGGGACGCCGAGGTCCTCGAAGAGCGGCTCGATCAGGTGGGCGAGGGCAGGCTCACCGACGGCGCCGAGGCCGACGGAGCAGATGGTGATGCCGAGCTGGGCGGCCGCCATCATCACCGAGACGTTCTCCATGGCGTGCAGCGTCGTGCGCGCCATGCGGGACCCGGCCTGGGCGCGCGGCTCGATCTGGCTGCGGCGCGCGGAGATCAGCGCGAACTCCGCGCCGACGAAGAACGCGTTGAACGCCAGGAGGAAGACCGCGACGACGAGCGCGGCGGTGTCGCTCACGACTCGCTCCCCTCGGGCGTCGCCGGAGCCGAGTCGAGCTCGGTGCCAGCCTCGGGGCCGGCCTCGGGGTCCGGCTCGGGGTCGGGCCCGTGGAGCAGCAGCGAGAGCCGGTCGATGCGCAGCCCGTCCATGTGCTCGACGGTGAGCACGGCGAGGCGGCGGCGCGGGGCGTCAGGGTCGGACCGGTCGGGCACCTCGACCTCGGCGATGTCGCCGACGACGGGGATCTTGCCGAGCACCTGGAGCACGAGGCCGGCGACGGTGTCGTAGTCCTCGCTCTCGGGCAGCTCGACCCCGGTGACGTCCTCGACCTCGTCGGGTCGCAGCAGCCCGGACAGCGACCAGCTGCCGTCGCGACGCTGGCGGGCGCGGGCGCCGAGGCGGTCGTGCTCGTCGGCGATGTCGCCGACGATCTCCTCGATGACGTCCTCGAGGGTCACGATGCCGGCGTGGCCGCCGTACTCGTCGAGGACCACGGCCATCTGGAACCCGTCGGCGCGGAGCAGGGCCAGCAGGGGGTCCAGGCGCAGGGAGTCGGGGACCACGATCGGCTTGGCCATCAGGTGCTTGACCTTGGTGGTCGCGCGCTCGTGCATCGGCAGTGCCACGGCGTTCTTGACGTGGACGGTGCCGACGACCGTGTCGTCGTCGTCGAGGACCGGGAAGCGCGAGTGGCCCGTGTGCCTGGTCAGGTCGATGACGGCGCTGGCCCGGTCGTTGACCTCGAGGCTGCGGGTGCGCACCCGCGGCGTCATGATCTCGCCGGCGGTGCGGGTGCCGAACTCGACCGAGCGCTCCATGAGCTCGGCGGTGTCGGCGTCGAGGGTGCCCTCGTCGGCCGAGCGCTGGATCAGCGAGGCGAGCTCGTTGGAGCTGCGGGCCGAGCGCAGCTCCTCCTGCGGCTCGATGCCCAGCCGCCGCACGATCGCGTTGGCCGAGCCGTTGAGCACCTTGATCGGGCCACGCATGAAGGCGGTGAAGAAGCGCATCGGGAGCTGGGTGGCGCGGGCGGTGGCCATCGGCAGGGCGATCGCGAGGTTCTTGGGCACCAGCTCGCCGAACAGCATGGTGAGCACGGTGCTGACCGTGAAGCCGAAGACCAGGGAGGTGGGGGCGACTCCCCCGTCGGGCATCCCGAGCGCCTCGAGCGGTCCGCGGACCAGCTCGGAGATCGCCGGCTCGGCCAGGTAGCCGATGCCGAGGTTGGTCACCGTGATGCCGACCTGGGCGCCGGAGAGCTGGGTCGACAGCGAGCGCAGGGCCGTCTGCACACCGCCGGCGGCGACGTCGCCGTCGGCCGCAGCGCGCTCGACCTGGCCCCGGTCGACCGTGACGAGCGCGAACTCGGCGGCCACGAAGACGCCGCACAGGACGATCAGGGCCAGCGCGACCGCCAGCAGGATCCAGGGGGTCATCGCGCGGCCTCGGGACCAGCGGGAGGGCGGGCAGGGGGGTTCGTACTTTGAGAGCCGTCCATCGGGCGGTTCTGGGCCTCCGGGTCGTCGAGTCAGGAACCTTCAGCGTAGGGCATGGGCGACCACCCGCCGAGGTGCCGAGGGGATGACCGGCTCAGCGCCCGCCGCCGAAGGAGTCGCTCACCTGACGCTCGTCGAGCACGCGGTACGGCGCCGCCGAGGTCGTCGCACTGCGCCGCAGCGCCGCCAGCGGCGGGTCCGCTCCGGCCACCAGGAGCAGGTTGCCCGGGCGGCGCGCCCGCAGCGTGGCCGGCTCGGCGCTCAGCACCACCGGCCCGATCGCGGCGCGCAGCCGGGCCACGGCGTCGCGGGCGCGCGGGAACGGCGCACGGTCGGCGAGGTTGAGCAGCACCAGGCCGCCGGGGGCCAGGGCCCGGGCCAGGTCGGCCAGGAACGGGGCGCCGAGCAGCTCCTCGGGCACCTCCCCGTCCTGGTAGGCGTCGATCACCACGAGGTGGGCGTGCCCGTCGCGCAGGGCGGCCACGCCGGTGACACCGTCGACCGGCCGGACCTTGATGCCGCTGGCCCGCGGGAGCGGGAGCCGCTCACGCACGAGCGCGGTGAGCTCCTCGTCGGGCTCCATCACGACCTGACCGGTCCCGGGGCGGGTCGCAGCGACGTACCGGGCGAGCGTGAGGCCAGCGCCCCCGACGTGCACGACCCGGGTCGCCTCCGGCGCCAGCACGTCGACCACGTCGCCCATCCGGCGCACGTAGTCGAAGACCAGTCGGGTCGGGTCGTCGAGGTCGACGTAGGACTGGTCCCGCCCGTCGACGCGCACCAGGAACCCGCCGGCGTGCTCGGTGGGCACCACCTCACGCACGACCTCACGCACGACGTCCGTCACCGGCGCCACGGTAGGCGTCCGACGGCGACGACCGGGCAGCGGCTGCCCTGGCGTCGAACTAGAACGTGTTATAGAAACGTTCCATGACCCTGAGCAACGACGACGTCGCCGCACGCGTCCACCGCTACCTGGAGACCGTCGCGAACGGCACCGCGGACGACGTCACGGCCCTCTACGCGCCGGAGGCGACGGTCGAGGACCCGGTGGGCTCCGACCCGCTGCAGGGCCTCGAGGCGATCCGGGCCTTCTACGCCACGTTCGAGTCCCTGCCCAAGACCACCGAGCTGGTGACGGTGCGTGCGGTGGCCGGGCAGGCGGCGTTCCACTTCAGGATCGTCGTCGACCTCGGCGGCGGCGCCACCTCGACGATGGAGCCGCTGGAGGTCATGACCTTCGACGACGACGGGCTGATCACGTCGATGCGCGCGTTCTGGGCCGAGAGCGACCTGGTGATGGCCTGAGCGGCCACGGCGCGAGCACCCGCGCCCCGTCCGGGGCCGGTCCTGGCACGATGACGCCATGACGGCCTACTGGATCAGCACCTACGTCGAGGTCACCGACGACGCCAAGCTCCAGGCCTACGCCGCCCTGGCACTTCCGGCCCTGACCGGCGCCGGCGGGACGTTCCTGGCCCGCTCGCTGCCCTCGGCGGTGTTCGAGGCCGGCCAGGAGACCCGCACGGTGCTCATCGAGTTCCCCTCGGTCGAGGCGGCCGTGGCGGCGCACGACAGCGCGGCCTACCAGGAGGCCCTGGCCGCCCTCGGCGACGGGGCGGTGCGCGACATCCGGATCGTCGACGCCGCCGGGTGAGCGTGCTCGACACCCGCCGCGACGGCGCGGTCTCCCTCCTCGAGCTGCGCCGGCCCGACCGCCGCAACGCCCTCGACCTCGAGCTCTGCCGCGCGATCACCGCCGCAGCCCGGGCCGAGGTCGCTGCCGGCGCCCGGGTGCTGGTCGTGACCGGCGACGGTACGTCGTTCTGCTCCGGCGCCGACCTGACCGGGGTCTACGGCGAGGAGTTCCTGCACGCGCTCTACGGCATGCTCCACGGCCCCGACGGCCTGACCGGGCTGCCGGTGCCGGTCATCGCCGCCGTCAACGGCCCTGCCATCGGAGCCGGCACCCAGCTCGCGCTGGCCTGCGACCTGCGGGTGGCCGACGAGACCGCGCGGTTCGCCGTCCCGACCCCGCGCAACGGCATGGCCGTCGACGCGTGGACGATCCGGCGGCTCGCCGACGTCGCCGGCGGGGGCGTCGCACGACGGCTGATGATCGCCGCGGAGACGATCGACCGGTCCGCCGCGCTCGCCTGCGGCCTGGCCGACCGGGCCGGCACCCTCGACGACGCACTCGGGTGGGCGCACGAGATCGCAGCGCTGGCGCCGCTGTCGCTCGCCCACAACAAGGCCGTGCTCAACGGTGCCGACGACGCTGCCGCCGAGGCGTCGTTCGCGGCGTGCTGGGCCAGCGACGACGTGCGCGAGGCGGCCGCAGCGCGGGTCGAGAAGCGGCCACCGGTGTTCACCGGCCGCTGAGCGCACCCTACGTCGGCTGAGGTGCGAGGAGCCCCGGCGACGAGCCTCGAAGCCACCGCAGCGTCCCGCAGACCGGGCCCGTGGCTTCGAGGCTCGCTTCGCTCGCACCTCAGCCGACGGGTGGACCTGATGCTGGACAACGTGCGCCGTCGCGGAGGAAGGTGACGGGGTCAACCAACGTTGCAGCCGTCTCGGGCTCTGGTCGGAAGGTCTCCAGTGGGTTCCTCTGTCTCTCGACGTCATTTCCTGCTCACCACGGGGGTCGGTGCCGGCGTGCTGGCCACGGCCGGCCCGCTCGCCGGACCCGTGCAGGCGCTCGTCTCCCCTGCCGTCCGGGTCGACACGCACCCCGTGTTCGCCAAGGCCGGACAGGCCTACGGCGTGCCACCGGCCCTGCTCGCGGCCCTGAGCCACGCGCAGACCCGGTGGGCCGACCAGGACGGCCGGCCCAGCTCGTCGCTGGGCTACGGCCCGATGCACCTGGTCGACGGGACCGCCGCGGCGCAGGCCCGCGGCCGCGCCGGCAAGGACGACGTCTCCCCCGTGCTCGACACGCTCCACGAGGCGGCCGCCGCCTCCGGGCTCGGCGTCGACGTCGTACGACGTGACCCCGACGCCAACGTGCGCGCGACCGCCGCCCTGCTGGCGGCCCGCCAGCGCGAGGCCGGCCGCCCGGTCGGGGTCGACACCGACCCCGCGCAGTGGTTCGCGACGGTGGCCGCGACCAGCGGCCTGGTGACCGCCGCGACCCAGCTCGAGCTCGCTGACACCGTGCTGGCGACGGTCCGCGACGGTGGCCGGGTCGAGCTCGCCGACGGCTCGAGGCTGGTGCTCCCGGCGCGCACGGTGGGTGCCCCTGACGGCCAGCGCACCGCGCTGCGCTCGCGGGCCACCGAGGCCCGCCGCCAGCGCGGCCACCACGACGACGTCGAGGCTCCGCGCGGGCTCGACGTCGAGTGGATCCCGGCGCCCTACGAGCAGTACGGCCCCGGTCCGGGTGACTACGGCAACCACGACCTCGCCGACCGGCCCCGCGCGCCCAAGATCACCCACCTCGTCATCCACGACACCGAGGGCTACTGGGACACCGTGCTCGACCTGGTGACCGACCCCACCTATGTCTCGTGGCAGTACTCCCTGCGGTCCGACGACGGCCACATCGCCCAGCACGCCAAGGCGAAGGACGTCTGCTGGCATGCCGGCAACTGGTACCTCAACATGCACTCGATCGGCCTCGAGCACGAGGGCTTCGCAGCCGAGGGAGCGCCGTGGTTCTCCGAGGCGATGTACCGCACGTCGGCCCGGCTGGTGCGCTACCTGGCCCGCAAGCACTCGATCCCGCTCGACCGGGCCCACGTCATCGGGCACGACCAGGTGCCCGGCACGACGACGCCGACGATCCCGGGGATGCACTGGGACCCGGGCCCGTTCTGGGACTGGGAGCACTACTTCGACCTGCTCGGCGCGCCGCTGCACCGCGGCACGTCCCACCGTCGCGCGCGGGTGGGTGACGTCGTACGGATCCTGCCGGGGTTCGCGGGCAACGTGCAGCCGGTCACCGGGTGCGAGACCGGCGGCGACGACTGCGGCGGGCTGCGCGACACCAACTTCGTGACCCTCCGCACCGCGCCCGACGCCGCGGCCCCGCTGGTCAACGACCCCGGCCTGCACCAGACCGGGCAGGCCGCCACGACCGAGGTCTCCGACATCAGCGCCCGCGCCACCGCCGGCACCGACTACGTCGTCGCCGGCGTCGAGGGCGACTGGACCGGCGTCTGGTTCCTCGGCACGATCGGCTGGTTCGTCAACCCGCGCCGCCGCCCCACCGCGCGCGTCGTGCAGCACCCCCTCGGCCGGGTGCGCGCCAAGGGCGCCGCGGCCAAGGTCTACGGCCGCGCCTACCCCGAGGCCTCGGCGTACGCCGACCCGGCCGACGTGCAGGCGGTCTCGCCTTTGCTCTACACGCTGCCCGCCGGTCAGCTCTACGCCGTGGGCGACCTGGCGCCGGTGACGGACTACTACAAGGCCAAGACCTACTCGCTCGACACCCCGGGTGACCACGTCGACATCGTGGGTTGCGACCGCTACGTCCAGATCAACCTCGGGCACCGCATCGCCTTCGTGCGGCGCGAGGAGGTCGACGTCCTGCGCTGAGGCGGCTCTCCGTACGGTGGACCCATGAGGGAGCAGGCGGTGCGCGTGATGCTGCGCGTGCTCCGCCGGTACGCCGTCTGCGTGGTGGTCGCCGGGGTCATCGGCCTTCCCCTGTCGCTGTCGTGGGCCGTCACCCACACCGAGGTCGACGAGAAGATCGGCACCTCGCCGACGACGTTCACCCTGTCCACCCAGGGGCACAGCGAGGTCCGCCTCGGCATCGCCGGCACCGTCTACGTCCCCTCCTCGCGGGGTCCCCTGGGCGTCGTCGCCACGATCGACGGGCCCGGCGACCCGGGCGCCGGCAACGGCGACCTCGCCAACTACGTGCGCCCGGAGATGCTCGAGCTCTACACCGGCCTGTTCCACGACCCCGAGGACGCCGTCGCCGAGTACGTCGACCTGGTGACCGCCGAGCTGCGCCACCAGCTCGTGGTGTCGGTCCTGGTGGTGGCGCTGGTCGGCGGCCTCGGCCTGCTCGCGCTGTCCGAGCTGCTCCCGCTGCGCAGCCTGCGCGCCAGCCGTCGCGACGCGCTGCGCGTGGTGGTCGCGGGCGTGCTCGCGCTCGGGATGACGGGAGGTCTGGCTGTCGTCCAGCTGCGCGGCTCCGAGGGCGGCCGCGGACCCACCGAGGGCACCTACGCGCTCACGGCGCTCGACGGGAGCCTCGCCGAGGGGGCCACCACCGACAGCCCCGTCGTCCGTGCCCTGCTGAGCGGTGCGGTGGAGAAGGCGCAGAAGCTCGTGTCGCGCCAGGACGCCGCCGAGCGGGCCTACCGCGAGGTCGCCCTGTCCGACCTGGAGCAGCAGTCCGGGCTGATGGAGGGGCCGCGCGACGGCGAGCGGGCCGTGATGATGCAGTCCGACATGCACTGCAGCGCCACCATGATCCGACTGCAGCGTCAGGTGTTCGCGCAGCTGAGCGAGGCCGACAAGGCGCCGTCGCTGCTCGCGATCGCCGGTGACCTCACCACCAACGGCACCGCCGCCGAGGGCACCTGCATCGCCGACGAGGCCTCGATCTCCGGCGACGCACCGGTCGCGGCCATCGGCGGCAACCACGAGTCCTCGGTGAGCGAGGAGCAGATGGCCGACGCCGGGATGAAGGTGCTCGACGGGCAGACCGAGGAGGTCGGCGGCGTCCGCGTGCTCGGTGACAGCGACCCGTCGCGCACCGAGCTCTTCGGCGGGAGCAGCCTGCGCGGCGACGAGGGCCAGGACGGCCAGGGCCGTCGCCTGCGCGAGGTCGCCTCCGAGGAGGACCGGCCCGACCTGGTGCTGGTCCACGAGGCCTACGCCGCCCAGGCCTTCCTCGACATCGAGTCCGTCGACTCGCTCGTCCAGTCCCCCACGACGTCGCCCACCGTGCCACCCGCCGACCCCGACGACGACGGGGTGGGCGACGTACCCGCCGGGGCCGTGTTCTACGGCCACTGGCACCGGTCGATCGAGCCCCGTGTCCTCTGGAACTCCGACGGCACCTGGACCCTGCTCATGGAGCTCGACACGACCGGCGGCGCCATCGACACCCCGACCATCAACAACTTCTCCACGCCGTGGTCGCGACCGCAGCAGGAGGCGTCGTTCCCGGTGGTCTTCCTCGACGACGACACCCGGCTGGTCACCGGCTACCAGCTCTACCGCTTCGCCACCGACGGCACGGTCACCGTCGAGCCGCGCGTCGACGTGGGCGGCGTGCCGGGCGAGGCCGCCGCGGCGCCGCAGGACTGACCGCGCCCTAGGTCGGCAACCAGGACACGTGCCCGGCGAGGGCCGCGTAGCCGACGAACGCGCCGACGTCGAGCAGCGTGTGGGTCACCACGAGCGGGGTGACCCGGCCCCAGCGGCGGTAGAGCCAGCCGAAGAGCAGGCCCATCGCGAGGTTGCCGAAGAACCCGCCGAGGCCCTGGTAGAGGTGGTAGCTGCCGCGCAGGAACGCGGCGAGCACGATGGCCTTGAGGTCGGTGAAGCCGAGCTGACGCAGGCGCACGATCACGTAGCCGAGGACGATGAACTCCTCGAGCACGGCGTTCTTGACCGCCTGGAGCACGAGCACCGGGATGTTCCACCACGGCGAGGTGTCGAGGCCGGAGGCCTCCACGGTGAGGTTGAGGTCGAGGGCGTTCATCACCAGGTAGAACGCCAGGCCGAGCGCCCCGACACCCGCCGCGAGACCGGCGCCGCGCAGCAGGTCTCCCCACCCGGCGTCGCGGAACCACACCTCGCGCAGCCGGACGCCGGAGCGGACGAGCAGGTAGCCGACCAGGGCCACCGGCACCATCGTGAAGGCGATGTTGAGCAGCTGGTAGGTCAGCTCGAACCAGGGCCGCTCGGGCGCGAAGGACCCGTTGAGGGTCGTCGTCTGCGCCGACAGCCCGCCCGGCTGGGTCGCGGACTCGAGCAGGTCGACCGCGGAGTAGATGCCGCTGCGTCCCAGGGTGAGGAGCAGCACGATGGCCAGCTCGATGCCCAGGAGCCGGCGGGCGTGCGGGGTCAGCACCTCCGCCTGCGGCTCACCGGCGGCGTACGTCGTCATGCGCCCATCATGCTGCGTGGGCCAAGGTCGGCCGGCGAGGGCGCCGGGCGGCGCCGGCTACCCGAGGCTCGTCACCGGGGCGAGGCTCTGGGTGTCGCTGTCGCCACCCTGCCTGCTGCCGATCAGCAGGAAGATCGCGCCGACCACGAGGACGAGCACGATGACGGCGGCGACGATGAGACGGCGGTCCATGCCCCCACTCTCGGGCCGCGGACCCGGGCGTGCCGCACCCCAAGGGAGGGCGAGCGTCCGCCGGCCGAGCGCGAGGCTGGTGACATGCCGGTCTACCGGGCCCCGATGCGGTCACGCCGCGACGACGTCGACCCGACCCTGGCGACCGTCCGGGCCCTGCGGCTCGGGGTCGTGGGCATCGGGGGTCACCTGGCCGTCGCGCCCGGCAGCCTCGCGGAGGCTCTCGCCGCGACGTACGACGAGCACGGCGAGCGCGCTGCCGCCCGGCTGCGCCGCTTCGCCGAGGTGGGGGCCGGCGCGCAGGTGTGGACCCGTGACGACGACGGGCTGTTCCGCGTCGGCGTCCTCACCGGCGGCTGGCGCTACGACGTCGACGACGAGGCGTGGGCCGCGGACCTGGTGCACGTGCGCGACTGCGCGTGGTCCGCGCCGGCCGACGTCGTGCCGGCGGCGGTGCTGGCGACCTTCGCCCGGGGCGGACGCAACTTCCAGCAGGTGCGGGCCCTGCCCTGATCGGGAGACCCGCCCTACCAGCCGTTGGTCTCGCGCACGGCTGCGGCGACCTGCTCGAAGCGGGCCCGGTCGAGGGCGGCGCCCTCCCGGCGTACGGCGGAGGGCGCGAGTCGCAGCACCCGGTCGAGCCGCACCTCGCTGGGCCGGCCCTGGCGGTCCCAGGCGCCGGTGCCGACGTCGAGCCAGACGGGTCCGCCCGGACGGCCACGACGCGGGTCACCGGTGTGGTCCTTGCTGGTGAGCATCAGCCCGAGCAGGTCCTCACCCGCACGGGCCAGCACCAGCACGGGTCGGTCCTTGCCCCGACTGGGGTCCTCCTCGTAGGGCACCCACGCCCAGACGACCTCTCCGGGGTCGGCGTCGCCGTCGGCGCGCGGGGAGTACTCGATGCGGGCGCGGCCCTCGAAGTCGCCGCGGTACGCAGCCTGGGACGTCACGCCGGTGGCTGCACGACGACGACGCAGGCGCCCCGCCCATCGTCGGATCCGCCCGGTCGCCATGCACACCAACCTAGTGGTGGAGCATCCGGCGCATGACCAGCCGGGGCATCCTGCTGGCCACGGCGTCGGTCATCCCGACGACCTCGAAGCCGGCCTTCTCGAACATGGCACGGGTGCCGACGAAGGCCATGGTCAGGTCCATCCGCTGCTCCCCCGGGTCGACCGGGTAGGCCTCGACCGCCGGTGCGCCCCGCTCGGCGGCGTACGCGACGGCGCCCTCGACGAGCGGGGTGGTGTGGCCCCGCCTGCGGTGGCCGCTGCGGACGACGACGCAGATGATGCTCCACACGTCGAGGTCGTCGACCGGGCGGATCAGCCGGGACCGGACCAGCCGGCTGTTGTCCGCGCGCGGGCCGATGCTGCACCAGCCGACCGGCACGCCCTCGTCGTCGTAGCCGACCACGCCGGGCGGGTGCTCCCGCCCGCACAGGGCTCGCGCGGCGTCCTCGCGGGACTCGTGCTCCTCGATCTCGGCGGTGGTCAGCCGGTGCGACAGGCACCAGCAGTGGGTCGCCCGCCGGTTCGGGTTGACCACGTCGGCGAAGTCGTCGAACCGGTCGGGGGTGACCGGGTGGGTCGTGAGGGCCATCCGTGCAGTCTGCGACGGACTCAGGCCCTGGGCCAGAGCCGACGCGCCCGGCGGGTCAGGTCCGCGCGCAAGGCGGCGAGGTCGGCACCGACGAGGTGGCCGTCGCGGACGACGTGCTCACCGGCGACCAGGACGTGACGAGCCGAGCGGTCGGGCCCCAGCACGAGCCCGGCCAGGGGGTCCAGCACGTCGGCGATGTCGTCGCCCGGCCAGACCACGAGGTCGGCCTGGCGCCCGACCTCGAGGGCACCGAGGTCGTCGCGGCCCAGGCACGCCGCGCCGCCGGTGGTCGCCAGGGCGAGGGCGTCGGCCGGTCCGAGCGCCGTGGGCGACCGGTCGCGCTGCCGGGCGAGGTAGACGGCCTGGCGCAGCTCGGGCTGGAGTGCACCGACCTCGTTGGAGGCGACCCCGTCGACGCCGAGGCCGACCGGCGCACCTGCGGCGACCAGGTCGCGCACCCGGGCGATGCCGGCGCCGAGACGCGAGTTGGACGACGGGCAGTGCGCGACGCCGGTGCGGGTCGCGCCGAGGCGGGCCACCTCGGCGTCGGAGAAGTGGATGCCGTGGGCGACCCAGACGTCGGGGGCGATCCAGCCGAGCTCGTCGAGCAGCTCGAGGGGACGTCGTCCGAAGCGGGCCAGGCTGTCGTGCTCCTCGTCGAGGGTCTCGGCCAGGTGGGTGTGCAGCCGGAGTCCGAGGCGGCGCGCGAGAGCAGCGCTCTCGATCATCAGCTCGCGGCTCACCGAGAACGGGCTGCACGGTGCGACCGTGACGACCACGCGGTCGCCGTCGTGCAGTCGCGCGTGCACGGCCTCGGTGGAGGCCAGGATCGCGTCGAGGTCCTCGACGACGTGGTCGGGTGGCAGTCCGCCGTCGCTCTCGCCGAGGTCCATCGACCCGCGGGCCAGGTGCACCCGGATCCCGATCCGACCGGCCGCCGAGGCGATCGCGTCGAACACCGAGTCGTCACCGCCCGGCACCAGGTAGTGGTGGTCCGCAGCCGTCGTGCAGCCCGACAGGGCGAGCTCGGCCAGTCCCACCAGGGCGGCGGCCTCCACGTCCTCGGGCCGGATCCGTGCCCACACGGGATAGAGCGTCTGCAGCCAGCCGAAGAGCGTCGAGTCGACGGCCCACCCCCGGGTCAGCCACTGGTAGAGGTGGTGGTGGGTGTTGACCAACCCGGCGGTGACCAGGTCGCCGGTGCAGTCGACCACGGCGTCGCCGGCCTGGGCCGGGACGTCGCCGACCGCCACGATCACACCGTCGGCGAAAGCCACGTCGCCGGGCCAGCGAGCACCGCGCAGGACCGTGCGCCCCACGCTGGTCGAGGTGCGAGGAGCCCCGGCGACGAGCCTCGAGACCCCCACGGGCGACGTGCTCGACCTCCTCAGACGACCTTCACCCCGAAGCGTTGGAGCACGAGCCGCTCGGCCAGCTGGGCCACGGTGTAGAGCAGGATCGAGGCGACCGTGACGACGACGACCAGGGCCCAGAGCCGGTCGTACTGGTAGAGCGCGAGCGAGGTGTTGACGGCCTTGCCGACGCTGTCGGTGGTGGTGAAGTACTCGGCGATGAGGGCGCCGGTGATGGCGCCGGGCACCGAGATGCGCACCGCCGCGAAGATCGACGGCAGGGCGGTCGGGTAGGCCACCCGGCGCAGCACGTCGAGCGTCGAGCCGCCGTAGACGGTGACCACGTCGCGCATCTGCGGCGTGACCGACCTCAGCCCGAACGCGATCGTCACCAGCGCCGGGAACAGCACCACGATGCCGCTCATCACCGCCACGCACAGGAACCCGTTGCCGAAGATGAGGGTGATGATCGGCGCCAGGGCCACCAGCGGCACGGTGCGGACCAGCATCACGACCGGCATGCTGGCGGCCTCGACGCCCTTCGACAGCACCATCCCGGTGGCCAGCACGACGGCGACCGCCAGGCCGGCCGAGAAGCCGATGCCCGCGTCGATCAGGGTCTGCCACAGGGGGCCGAGCACGTCGGCCCGGTTCTCGGCGGCCTCGGGCTCGGTGAACAGGTAGGCCCAGACGTCGGCGGGGCGTCGTACGACGAGGTCGCTGACGTCGGAGAAGTCGAGCAGCACCACCCACAGAGCGACGACGACAGCCAGGACGAACGCCAGGTTGAGCACGGGGCGCCCGACCAGGCGCAGCGCCGTCACCGGGCCACGCCCTTCGACCACGGCGTGACGATCCGGCCGACGAGCCCGATCGCCAGGTAGGCGACACCGGCGACGATCGCGCAGGCGATGCCGAGGGACCAGGCCAGCGCGGTCTCCCGGTTGTTCTGGGCCAGGATGAGCGAGGGGCCGACGCCGACCTCGAGGTGGCGGTCGAAGTACTCGCCCAGCAGGGCGCCGAGGTAGGCCGCCGGTGCGGCGATCTGCAGGGTCGTGAACAGCGCGGGCAGGGCCGAGACCAGCCGGACGCGGAGGAACTGCTGGGGCTTTCCGCCGCCGTAGACCGACACCACGTCGAGGGCCGCGGGGTCGGCGGAGCGGAAGCCCAGGACGGCCCCGACGACGGTGGTGAAGAAGACCGAGATCGCGGCCAGGTCGACCGCGGTGGCCGAGTGGCCGCCCGGCTCGGGGAGGTCGTGGACGATGATGAGGATCGGGGCGAGGGCCACGACCGGGAGGCAGTAGGTCACGACCGCCAGCTGCATCACCACCGCCTCGAGCCGTGGCACCAGCAGCACGAGCGTGGCCAGCACGAGCGCAGCCCCCACCCCGACCACGTAGCCGCGCAAGGCCTCGCCGAGGGTGACGGAGAAGATCCGCTGGTAGTAGTCGAGACCGCGCTCACGGAATACCGCCAGCACGTCGGGCGGGGTCGGGACCTGGTTGTCGGCCAGCCAGGTGGCCGCCGAGACCCACCAGACCGTCAGGCTGATCACGGCGCCGAGCACGCCGAGCGCGATGCTCGTCTGCTGCTCACGCGTGATCGTCGGCGTACGCATCGCGATCTCCCTCAGTGCTCGTCGACCGCGACGCGGTCGCCGAACAGCAGGTCGGAGGCGTGGTCGTGGAGTGCGTGGAACTCGGGGGTGCGCATCATCTCCGGCGTCCGCGGGCGGGGCAGGTCGACGGTGATGACCTCCTTGACCCGGCCGGGGCGCGCGCTCATCACGGCGACCTGGTCGGACAGGAAGATCGCCTCGGAGATGCCGTGCGTGACCATGAGCGTGGTCGCGGGCTTCTCGGTCCAGATCCGCAGGAGCTCGAGGTTGAGCCGCTGGCGGGTCATGTCGTCGAGGGCGCCGAACGGCTCGTCGAGCAGCAGCACCGACGGCTTGACCACCAGCGACCGGGCGATCGAGACCCGCTGACGCATGCCGCCGGACAGCTGGGCGGGCCGTGCCTTCTCGAACCCCTCCAGGCCGACCAGCCGGATCAGCTCACGCACCAGGGCCTGGTCCGGCTTGGTGCCCGAGACCTGGAACGGCAGCCTGATGTTGGACTCGACCGAGCGCCACGGCAGCAGGGCGGCGTCCTGGAAGGCGATCCCGAGCTGGTGGTCGCGCCGCAGCTCGCCCGGTGTCTTGCCATCGACGCGGGCCTCACCACTGGTGGCCGTCTCGAGCCCCGCCAGGATCCGCAGGATCGTGGACTTGCCGCAGCCCGAGGGCCCGAGCAGCGACAGGAACGCGCCCTTGTCGGTGTGCAGGGTGGCGCCCTCCAGGGCGACGACCTCCTTGCGCCCGGCCTTGAAGGTCTTGCTCAGGTCCTGGATGTGCAGACCCGTGCCGCTGAGCGCCGTCCCACCGGCCGCCCCGTCCGGGGTCGAGCCCGTGGACGAGGCAGCCGCGGTGGTGTCGGCCTCGGTCACTTCTTGAGCTCGGGGTTGTCCCGGTAGACCTCGCCGAGCAGGTCGAGGTCGAAGATGTCGTCGGCCTTCAGGTCGATCTTGGCCGCCTTGAGGGAGGCGAGGTTGTCCTGGACCAGGTCGTCGCTGATGGTGAACAGTCCGTTGGCCGCGGTCTCGTCGGTGTTGACCAGCAGGTCGCACTGCTGCTCGGCCTGGGCGACCTCCTTCTCGAGCTCGAGCGGCGGGTCGATGTCGACGCCGTACTTGTCGACGGCGAGCTTGGCCCCGGCCTCGGGGTCGGCGCACGCGTCGTTCCAGCCCTGGATCTCGGCCTTGAGGAACGCCTTGACCATGTCGGGCTTGTTCTTGATCGTGTCCTCGGTCGCGATCACGCTCTCGGCCACGAAGGGCAGGCCGTTGTCGGCGAAGGGCAGGTCGACGGTGTCGAACCCGTCGCCCTTGACCAGCAGCGACTCGTTGGTCACGTAGGCGACCAGGCCGTCGATCTGGCCGTCCTCGAGCGGGGCGATGTCGAAGCCGTTGGGCACGATCTCGACGTCGTCGGGGTCGATGTCGTTGGCCGCGAGGAGCGCGTTGAACAGGCTCAGGTTGGGGTCCTGGACGCCGATCTTCTTGCCGACCAGGTCCTGCGGGGTCTTGATGTTGCCCTTGTCGGAGATCGACAGGATCGAGAACGGGTTCTTCTGGTACGTCGTGCCGACGATCTTGAGCGGGAAATCGGAGTTGGCGATCGAGGCACCCGTCGAGATCGCGTTGCTCAGCCCGAAGTCGGCCTTGCCCGTGGCGACGAGCTCCTCGGTCGAGACCGGCCCGGGCAGCAGGTTGACCTTGTCGAAGCCGGCGTCCTTGAAGTAGCCCTTGTCGTCGGCCATGAACTCGCCGGCGAACTCGGCGTTCTTGATCCACGACAGCTGCACCGAGACCGTCCCGAACCCGTTGCCGTCGCTGCCGTCACCCGCGCCGCTCGCCTCGCTGTCGCCGCCGTCGTCGCCGCACGCGGCGAGCAGGACGGTGGCTGCGGTGAGCGCGATGGCGGCCTGCCAGCGGCGGGTACGACGAGCCGGGCTGGTGCGGAGCAGCCGGTGGGTGGTCGAGGTCATGCGGTGCCTCCTGGGCGCGGGGTGCAGACGGATCGCCGAGCTCGATCACGCGGTCGCCGCGACGCTAGGAGGCCCGCGTTCCCGGGGCGTGATCCACGCGTTTCAGGAGGGTTACGTTCGTTTCATGGCCTGGTCGCCGTCCCGACGCACCGATGCCCGCGGCCGGGTGACCGCGGGCATCGACGTGTCCAGCGCCGCGGGGCCTCGGCGCCTCAGCGGACGGACGTCAGCAGTCCGTCAGCAGTCCGTCAGCAGTAGAGCGTGATCGCGAAGGTGCTGGCGTCGGCGATCTTCCACCAGCCGGGCGTGTAGGCGATGCTCCCGCCGTAGGTCGGGCTGCCGACGCAGCCGGAGGGGATGTACATGCCGTCGATGTCGTAGCCCGAGCCACGGCCGCCCTTGGTCTGCCCCTTCGCGACGTAGCCGTCGATGGTGGGGTTCGAGCTGGTCCGCCACTGCAGCGTGTAGCCGATGCTGCGCGCGGAGTTGGAGGCGTTGCTCAGGCCGCCGCACCATTCGCCGGTGCACGACCCGGCGCTGGCCGGCGCGGCGCCGCCGGCCACGGCACCGAGGCCGGCGACCACGACAGCGGCGGCGGCGCCCGCGATCCGACGACGGTTGGGAGTGGTGTGAGTGCTCATGGAGAACGTCCTTCCGAGAGGTGTCCGACGCCGCGTGCGCGGCGCCTGCGTCCCCCAGTCAAGGCGCTCACCGAGCTCGGCGTAACCAACGAAATCGCAGTTCTGGCCGGGCTTCGCGGATCGGTCACCCGGTGCCGGTGGCGGCCCGACGGACCAGGTCCGTGATCCGGGCCGCGACGGCGTCGTCGACCTCGGTGACGGCGTACGCCGTGGGCCAGAGCCCGCCGTCGTCGAGCCGGGCCTGGCTCGAGAAGCCGAGCGAGAGGTAGCGCTCCCCGTCGACGTCGGCGCCGCGGAAGAAGCAGACGACCTTGCCCTTCGGACCGCCTGCGGCGTACGCCGGCTGCTTGTACCAGAGCCGGGGACTCAGGTCCGGGGCCGCGGCGGTGATCACCTGGTGCAGCCTCTCGGCGACCGCGCGGTCCCGATCGGTCATCGCGGCGATCGTCTCCAGCACCTCGGCGGTGGGGTCATTCTTCGTGGCCATCGCGGGCCCTTCCTTGTTGGCGGTGGTCTCGCGGTCCTGACGCGGCAGCATCACGAAGTGTGACCGGACCTGGGCGAGGTGGGGTCGTGATGTCTCCGGACGCGGTGTCAGACCTGTCCCACGACATGGGTGCCGGTTGCCCCGGTGAGCGGTGGGTTCTCTCGAGCCAGGGTCGTCTGCGGGCTTCGCCCCTGCCGCGCTATGTCGCGACGGGTAGGCGGAAGATCAGGGTCGGAAGCCCCGAGGGCGTGGTGTCGTCGCGGTCGAAGACGAACCCCAGTCTCTTCGCCAACCCGATTGATGCCTGGTTCTCGGGATGGATGTTGGCGATCAGGTGATCGATATGTGCTTCGGACTTTGCCCAGTCGATCCAGGCCCTCGCTCCTTCCGCCGCCAGACCCTTGCCCTGCGCCGATCCGGCAAGGATGTACCCCAGCTCGATCTCGTTCCAGTCTGGCCAGAAGTGCAGTCCGATTCGACCGACGAAAGCGCCGGTCTGTCGCTCGATCACTGCACTTTGGCCGTAGCCGCGTTCGTCCCATTCGTCAGCGAAAGCAGCCACCTGGAGAGGAATGACCTCCGCTGTCAGCCTGTCGCCGCCGATGTAGCGAGCGACGTCGGGGTCGCTGTGGATCTCCGCCAGCGCAGCCGTGTGTTCACTTGTCAGCGGCGGCAGGTCGCGACGTTCTGTCGTCAGCCCTCTGAAGCCTGTCATGTGTCCATCGTGGTCCCTGGCTCCCCAGCGGACGGCAAGCCGGCCACCGAGCCACTCCAGCTTGTTGCCCGACGAACCGACACGCACTTACCGGTGTCTTGCGTCGTAATACGCGAGATGCGCAGGTTGACAGAGAATCGAATATGTGTTCTAATCAATTAGCACGTTGAGAAACCTCTTTGCCACAGATGCAGGAGACCTCCGGGTGTGCTCCGGGGCTCGTCAACTGATGACGCACTGCATCGAGGTCCTACCAAGTCCTGGCGGGTGAGTCCCCAGGCAACGCTCGTCCCGATCGGCAGTCCCGATGTTGCATCCCTGCACCCCCAGTCCGTCGATGGTCCTCGAGGCCGTCGGCGCGGAGGTCGCTGCGCTCCGGCAGCGACTGTGGGCGACGGTCTCCGACGAGGAGCTGGTCGACGGCGCCGAGGCCCTCGAGAGGGTGATGGGGCAGCTGTCGGCGGTGCGCGTCCAGCTCCTCACCGAGGTCGACCAGCGCGAGATCCCTCGCAGGTCGCTGTCCTGGGGCTCCACCCACGAGTGGTTCGCCCATCTCGCCGGCATCACCGTCGGAGAGGCCCACCGGGCCGTGCGCCACGCCCGCGCCCTCACCAGCGATCGGGCCGTGACCTTCGAGGCCCTCGCAGCCGGCGCGGTCTCGGCGTCTCAGGCGGGCATCGTGTGCGACGCGGTCGACGACCTGCCGCCCGGGCCGATGTTGCGGCGCCAGGGCGAGCGGGTGCTGCTGGACGAAGCAGGTCGGCTCAACGCGACCGAGCTGCGCAAGGCGGCTCGCCGTCTGGTGGAGGTCGTCGACCCCGACCGGTCCGAGCGCAGGGCCGAGGCCGACCTCGATCGCGAGGAACGGGCCGCTCACCTCGAGCGCTTCCTGTCCGTCGTCGAGGACGGTGCCGGCGGTGTGCGCCTGCGTGGCCGCGGGTCGGTCGAGGACGGCGCGATCCTCCGGGCTGCGCTGATCCCGCTCACCAAGCCGTCGCCTGCCGTCGATCCCGACGACCCCGACCGGGTCGCCGAGACGGACCCCCGTGACCACGGAGCCCGACTGTGGGACGCCCTCCTCGACGTCGCCCAGCACTCCCTCGACACCGACCGGCAGCCCGCCAGCCACGGCACGCGGCCGCGGGTCGGCGTACTCATCGACCTCGACGACCTGCGCACCGGGGTCGGTCCCGCGGCGGTCACCGACGACGGTCTGGCCCTCTCGATCGCCGCGGTGCGCCGGCTGGCCTGCGACGCCGACGTGATCCCGATCTGTCTCGGACGGGAGGGGCACGTCCTCGACGTCGGCCGCACGCACCGGCTGGTCACCATGGCGCTCTGGCTCGCGCTCATCGCACGGGACCGACACTGCGCGTTCCCGGGCTGTACCCGACCGCCGGTCATGTGCCACGGCCACCACGTCCGGCACTGGGCCGACGGTGGTGCGACCGCGCTCGACAACCTGGTGATGCTCTGCGGAGCGCACCACCGGGTGATCCACCACAGCCCGTGGGAGGTCCGCCTGTCACCGGTCGACGGACGACCGGAGTTCCGACCACCACCCCGACGGCGCGCCGACCCACCACCCGCCACGTGGATCCGACATCGGCCGCGACGCGAGTAGCCGTGGAGTCCGCGCGACGCTCGCGCACGGTCGAGCGCGCCCTCCTCATCAGCGCACGCGATCACCCGGCGGACTGGTGCCACCTCGAGCGGCGACGTCGTCCCGCCCGACCGCGTGCACCAGCAACCACCCGGTGGCGAACCACACCCCGAACAGGAGTGAGCCGAACACGAGCCCCAGGAGGACGGCACCGACGCCGCTCGGGATGGCCGCCAGCGCCACGAGCACCACCGCGACCGCCCACAGGAGCGTCGCCGTCCTCGCCGTCCGTCCTGCGGTCGACGCGAGCGCTGCACTGCCCAGGAGCACGTACGCCGCCGCGGGCACCACCAGCAGCCACGAGACTCCGACACCCAGCGACGCCCCGACGAGCCACAGCGCCCCGGCCGACTTGAAGGCGACGAACCGGGTTCTCGGCGAGCGGGAGACGATCACGGGCCGAACCTAGTTGAACGCGTTCAACGATGGATCTCGGCCGTCGATCCTCGATGCTCGCGGCTAGTAGTGCGTGCGATCCGCTCGCGAGAGCCACGCGTCGAACGGCGCCGTCGCGGACTCCAGGTCGGCGGTCACCACCGGCATCGGCCAGGTGCTGCGGTCGCGCCCCAGCAGCTCGTAGAAGACGAGGTCGTCGAAGCCGCCGCGGGCCGCGTCGTGACGGTCGGCGGCGTAGACGACACGGTCCAGGCGCGCCCAGAGCGAGGCGGTCAGGCACAGCGGGCAGGGCTCGCACGACGTGTAGAGGGTGCAGCCGTCGAGGGCGAAGGTGTCCAGGGCGCGACACGCGACCCGGATCGCGGTCACCTCGGCGTGGGCGGTCGGGTCCAGGTCGCGGGTCACCCGGTTCTGGCCGGTCGCGACCACGGCGCCGTCGCGCACGACGAGGGCGCCGAAGGGCCCTCCCCCGTCGCCGACGTTGGCCACGGCCAGGTCGACGGCCTGCGTCAGCCAGGTCAGGTCACTGCTCATCGGGGTTCTCCTGATCGTTGCGGGTCTGCAGCAGCCGCCACACGCGGTCGCGGCTCATCGGGATCTCGCAGGGCCGCACGCCGGTGGCGTCGCGCACGGCGTTGGCCAGGGCGGGGGCCACCGGGTTGTACGGCGCCTCGCTCATCGACTTCGCACCGCGCGGGCCGAGGGTGTCGTAGGTGTCGGCGTAGAGCACCTCGGTCGGCGGGACGTCGCCCAGCTGCGGCACGCGGTAGTCGCGCAAGGTCTTGGTCAGCACCTCGCCGTCGCGCAGCACCATCTCCTCCCACAGGGCGCTGCCGATGCCCTGGGCGACGCCGCCCTCGACCTGGCCGCGCAGCTGCTCGGGGTTGATCACGACACCGGCGTCGACCGCCTGCACCGACTTGAGGATCCGGACCTCGCCGGTGGCCGGCGCGACCGCGACCCGGAACCCCTGCACCGAGAAGGCCAGCGAGCGCAGCGCGCCGTCGGAGGAGCCGGTCGCGGTGACCGGCTCGGTCGGCACCGCGCCGCCGGCCCGGAGCCGGTCGAGCTCGGCCCGCACCGACCGCGCGGCCTGCACGACCGCGCTGCCGGCCACCACCGACCCGGTGGACCCGTAGGCGCCGGTGTCGTAGCCGACGAGGTCGGTGTCGGACTGCTCCAGCCGGACCCGGTCGACCCCCACGCCGAGCTCGTCGGCCGCCAGCTGCACGTGGACGGTGCTGGTGCCGTTGCCGAACTCGGTGGTGCCGACGCCGACCACCACCTCGCCGTCGGGGTACGCCGTGACGCGGGCCTCCGCGTGGTGCCCGCGCGGTGGGATCGTGGCGATCATGCCGGCGGCCAGCCCCTCGCCCACGAGCCAGCCCACGGCCCCCGGCCCGGCGGTGTCGGCCGGCACCGGGTCGCCGTCGCCGGCGGCCAGCGCCGCCTCGACCAGGTCGAGGCACTGGTCGAGGCCGTAGGAGCCGAAGACGAGGTCGACGTCGGCGGCGCCGTTGACGACCAGCGCGTCACCGGGGCGTACGGCGTTGCGCCGGCGTACCTCGGCGGGCGTGAGACCCACCTCGCGCGCGAGCTCGTCGAGCGCCGACTCGATCGCGAAGATGACCTGCCCGAGGCCGTAGCCGCGGAACGCCCCCGAGGGCAGGTTGTTGGTGTAGACCGCCTCGGCGTCCAGGCGCTTGTTGGCGCAGCGGTAGAGCGCGATCGACTCGTGGGTGCCGTGGAACATCACGCCCGGGGCGTGGTTGCCGTAGGCGCCGGTGTCGGTCAGCACGTCGACGACCATCGCGGTCAGCACGCCGTGGGCGTCGGCCCCGAGCTCGACCGACACCTGCATCGGGTGGCGGCACGGGACCGCGGTGAACTGCTCCTCACGGGTCAGCTCGAGCTGCACCGCCTGCCCGGGCAGCAGCAGCCCGCGCTCGGTCAGACGCAGCACGGCGAGGCCGACGACGTCCTCGACCAGCAGCTCCTGCTTGCCGCCGAACCCACCGCCGACACGGGCCGTGACCACCCGCACCCGGTCGGCGTCGAGCGAGAGGATCCGGGCCAGCTCGTCGCGCACCAGGAACGGAACCTGGGTGCTGGTCCGCACGACCAGACGGCCGTCGTCGTCGACCCAGCCGCGCGCGCCGTGGGTCTCGAGCGAGGCGTGCGTGACCCGGGCGGTGCGCCAGGTGCCGCGGACGGTCGCGACCGCCTCGGCCAGGCCCCGCGCGGTGTCGCCCACCTCGCCGTGCGACTGGGCGACGACGTTGCGCGTCGGCTCGGCGATCCGGGCGACGGAGGCGACCTTGTCGCCGTGCAGCAGCGGGGCGCCCGGCTGCCGGGCCGCCTCGGGCTCGAACACGGCGGGCAACGGCTCGTAGCCGACCTCGATCAGCAGCGTCGCGGCGCGGGCGATCGCCATCGAGTCGGCGACCACGACGGCCACCCGCTGGCCGACGTGGCGCACCACGTCGTCGAGGAGCCGGGTGTCGTCGGGGTCGTCGTCGCGGCTCTCGTGGCGCGCGGTCGAGTAGCGGAACGTCGGGGCGTCGTGGTGCGTCAGCACGAGCCGTACGCCGGGCAGCGCCTCGGCGCGGGCCGTGTCGACGGCGACGATGCGCGCGTGCGGGTGGGGGCTGCGCAGCAGCGCCACGTGGAGGGTGGGCCGCGCGGCGTCGGGCGCGACGTCCATCGTGTAGGGCTCGCCGCCACTCACGACGCGGGGGCCGGCGGGCGCGCTGACCGAGGCGCCGAACGCCGTACCGGGACCGGCCCCCGGACCGCACGCGCCGCCGCGGCCGAGCAGCGCGTCGCGCACCGACCGGTAGCCGGTGCAGCGGCACAGGTTGCCCTTGAACGACCGGCCGAGGTCGGCCTCCGGCACGTCGCCGAGCGCGGTGGCGGTGACCACGAACCCGGCGGTGCAGAAGCCGCACTGGAACCCGGCGGCGTCGACGAACGACTGCTGCACCGGGGACAGCGCACCGGGCGAGCCCAGGCCCGCGGCGGTGGTGATGTCGGCGTCGGCCGCGCGGACGGCGGGGAAGACGCACGAGTGGGTCGGCTCACCGTCGACGAGGACGGTGCAGGCGCCGCAGTCGCCGGCGTCGCAGCCCTTCTTGGGCGCGAGGTGTCCGAGGTCGCGCAGCCAGGTGCGCAGGCACTGACCGGGAGCCGGCTGGCCGCCGACCGGCTGGCCGTCGACGGTGGTCATCCGACGGCCTCCGCACGCAGCTCGGCGCAGACCTGGGCGGCCAGCGTGGCGGTGACGGCGGCGCGCCAGTCGGGGGCGCCGTGCGGGTCGTCGTACCAGTGGTCGACGGCGCCCAGGAGGGCCGCCGGGTCGTCGTCGGGTCCGACCGAGAGCACGAGCGGCCGTGGCGTCGCGGCGGTGACGACCAGGCGCACGACGTCGCGGTCGAGCCGGCCGACGACGACGGAGGCCGAGCGACCCAGCGCGGCCAGCGACGTACGGCGGAAGGCGAAGCGTGCGGCGCCGTGATCGGGCACGTCGAGCGCACGGACGACCTCACCGGGGGCCAGGGAGGTCCGGCCGGGGCCGCGCACGAAGGACTCCACGGACTCGCGACGCTCGTCGCCGTCGGGGGTCCAGACGACGACCTCGGCCCCGAGAGCGGCGAACAGCGAGATCATCGCGCCGGCCGGCAGGGCCAGGCAGAGGTTGCCACCGACGGTGGCGAGCCGCTGGATCTTGAACGACATCAAGAACGCCTCGGCGCACGAGCGCACGAGGGACGCGACCTCGCTGGACCAGGGTGCGTCCTGGACCTGGGTGACGGTGCAGGTCGCGGCGACCCTCAGGGCCACACCCTCAGGCAGGCCCTCGGGCAGGCCGTCGGGCAGGCCGCTCCCCGGTGTCTCCCAGGCCGGCCAGCCGAGGGTCGTGAGGTCGACCAGCCCGGTCGTCGACGGCTGGGGGGTGGAGAACACCCAGGTGCCCCCGGCGACGACAGCCTCCCCCGGGACCAGCCGCAGGTCGCCACGCTCGCGGGCATGCCGGTAGGAGGTGACGGTGGTGAGGTCCATCGCTACTCCACCTCGCCGAGGCGCTCGTAGGTGGCGCTGATGCTGTTGACACGCTCGCGGGCCGTGCGGCCGCCACGGGACAGCACCCCGTCGGCCAGCACCCCGACGAGGCTCATCGCGGCGGCGTAGCTGTCGAAGGCCAGGCGTCCCTGGATGGAGCACTCGAGCCAGACCGCCGCCAGGTGGGCGTGCGGACGGGCCGTGCGGTCACCGAGGAGGACGACGTCGGCGCCGGTGGCCGCGGTCTCGGCGAGCGCGGCCCCGAACCCCGCCGGTCGCCGCCGGAACCCGACGACGACCACGGTGTCGCCGGGGCCGAGGTCGGCCAGCTCCTCGCCGAGGAGCTGGCCGGGCTGCGGGGCGAGCCGCACGTGCGGGCGGGTCTGGGCGAGCTGCTGGCGCAGGTGGAGCGCGACGGGATAGCTGTTGCGCCAGCCGACGACCGCGACGTGCTGGGCCTCGGCGAGCAGGTCCACGGCGGGTCCGATGCCCTCCTGGGCCAGCGCGCACCGCACCAGCTCGGCCTCGTGCGCGGCGTGCGTCGCGAGGTCGGGTCCGCCGTCGAGGGGCACGGGCTCCCCCGCCACCCGCAGCTCGCGCAGGTGCATGCGGACCTCGTCGAAGTCGGCGAAGCCCAGGCTGCGGAAGAGTCGGCTCATCGTGGCCTTGGAGACGTCGGCCAGCGTGGCCAGCTCGGCGGCCCGGTAGGTCGCGAGGTCGTCGAGGTGCTCGAGCAACGTCTCCGCGGCACGCCGCTCCTGGGGCGAGAGCGAGTCGTGCTGCCGCGCGATGCGCTGGTCGATCCGCTCACCGGAGGTCTCCTCCTGCGTCCCACCGGTCCTCTCCCCGGCCGGCTCCCTCGTCATGACGCGGGCACCGAGGGCCGCGCCTCGACGGCGGTGCGGACCGCGAGGACGGCGTGCTCGAGGGCGTCGAGGCCGCGGGCGACGTCGATCTCGCGGACGGCCTCGTCCGGGTGGTGGCTGATGCCGTCGTGGCAGCGCACGAAGAGCATCGCGATGTCGGCGACCGCGGCCATCGCCATGGCGTCGTGGCCGGCAGGGCTCCACAGACCCATCGGGTCGTGGTCACCGGTGGCGCGGATGCCGTCGACGACGGCCGCCTGCAGCCAGGCGGCGCACGGCGCGGCCGGTGCGGTGTGGGTCTCGACGACCTCGAGCCGCAGGTCGCGGGCGTCGCACGCCGCGACGATCTCGGCGTGGATCGCCTCCCACAGCGCGTCGCGGGACGCGTCGGTCGCCGCGCGTACGTCGAGGCTGAAGTCGGCGCGGCCCGGCACGACGTTGACCGCGCCGGGCGTGACCTCGATCCGGCCCACCGTGGCGACGCCCTGCGAGGCCCGCCCGAGGCGCTCGACGGCCAGGATCGCCTCGCTGGCGCCGGTCAGCGCGTCGTGCCGGCGTGAGTACGGCGTCCCGCCGGCGTGCCTGGCCTCCCCGACCACCGCCAGCCGGAAGCGCCGCGCACCGGCGATGGTCGTGACGTAGCCGAGCGAGGCGTCGGCGGCCTCGAGGTGCGGGCCCTGCTCGATGTGGGCCTCGAGGTAGCCGACGAGGTCCTCGGGCCGACGGGCCGCCTCACCGACGCGGCGCGGGTCGAGGCCGAAGGCGGTGAACGCCTGGTGGAGCGTCGTGCCCGTGCGGTCGCGCAGCTCCCACCAGTCGTCGTCCCAGGTGCCGGCCACGGCCTGGCTGCCGAGCAGGGCCTTGCCGAAGCGCGCACCCTCCTCGTCGCTGAAGGCCACGACCTCGAGCGCGAACGGCAGGTCGCCGACGCGCCCGCGCAACCGCTCGACCACGGCGATCGCCATCACCACGCCGAGCATCCCGTCGAAGCTGCCGGCGTCGGGCACGGTGTCGAGGTGCGAGCCGAGCACCAGGGCGGGCAGCCCCGGCGTACGGCCCTCGACCCGGCCCCACTGGTTGCCCGCGGCGTCCTGCCACGTCTCGAGCCCGGCCCGCTCGAGCCACCGGGCCACCTGGGCGTTGGCCTGCGCGTGCTCGGGCGTGAGGTGGGTGCGCTCGAGGTGGCGCGGGTGGGCCGAGAAGGTGTCGAGCCGGGCGCAGCGCGCCAGGACCTCGGCGGCGCCCGTGCCCGCGCCCGTGCCCGCGTCGGTGCTCATGCGTAGACCTCGAGGGCCGCGCCCACGCCGCCGCCGGCGGTGACCTCGGCGCCGGCTCCCCTCAGCACCTGCTCGAGCGCCGCGAGCGTCGTCAGCACCGGTGCGCGTCGGGCGTTGAAGCCCATCGTCCCGATCCGCCACACCCTGCCGTGCAGGGGCCCGAACGACGTCCCGATCTCGATGTCGTGGTCCTCGAGCAGCCGGGTGCGTACGCCGTCGCCGTCGACCCCTGCGGGGATCTCGACCGCCACGACGTTGGTCATCTTGTGAGCGACGTCGCCGAAGACCCGCAGCCCCAGACCCTGCACGCCCGCGAGCATCGCGCGCCCGTGGAGGTCGTGGCGGGCGACCGCCTCGTCGAGACCCTCCTCGACGAGCAGCCGGGCGCACTCGTGGGCGGCGTAGAGCATCGAGGTGGCCTCGGTGTGGTGGTTGAGCCGGCGCGGGCCCCAGTAGTCCATGATCTGCGCGAGGTCGAGGTAGTTGGAGCGGATCGGCGTGCCGCTGCCCTCGCGCGCCACGTCGACCGAGTCGCGGATGCCGGCCTCGACGTGCCGGCGCGCGTCGATGACGGCGAGCGCGCGCGGCGAGATGGTCGTCGGCGCGCTGCCCGACGGGCCGCCGAGGCACTTCTGCAGCCCGGCGGTGACCAGGTCGATGCCCCAGCCGTCGGTCTCGAACGCGTTGCCGCCCAGGGAGGCCGTCGCGTCGCAGTAGAGCAGCACGTCGTGGCGCCGGCAGATCTCGCCGAGGTCGGCCAGCGGCTGGCACATCGTGGTCGAGGTGTCCCCCTGCACCACCGCGACCAGCGCGGGTCGTACGGCGACGACGGCGGCCTCGACCTGCTCGGGGGTGAACACCTCGCCCCACGGCACCTCGATCGTGTGCACCTCGGCGCCGCAGCGCTCGGCGATCTCGGTGAGCAGGTGCCCGAACCGACCGAACACCGGCACCAGCACCCGGTCGCCCGGCTCCACCAACGAGACGAGGGCCGCCTCGATGCCGGCGCGCGCGGTGCCGTCGACCAGCAGGGTGTGCTCGTTGGTGGTGCGGAAGACGCCGCGGTAGAGCTCCATCACCTGGTTCATGTACGTCGTCATCACCGGGTCGAACTGACCGACCAGCGGCGCCGACATCGCGCGCAGGACGCGCGGGTCGGCGTTGATCGGGCCGGGGCCCATCAGCAGCCGGGGCGGCGGGTCGATCGGCGGGACGGTCATGTCGCCACCCTATGAAACATTCGTTTCGCAGGGGTTTCGTTCGCCGAACGGGGCGGGATCAGGCGAAGCCGGGGATGCTCGCCCAGGCCCGCGGCTCGGCCGGCGTGCCCTCCCGTTGCACCGTGGCCTGGATCAGCCCGTAGGGACGGTCGGCGGCGAAGAAGACCTCGTGGTCGTTGTCCAGCCCGAACGGCGCCAGGTCGACGAGGAAGTGGTGCTTGTTGGGGCACGACAGCTTGATCTCGGCGACCTCCTCGACCTGCTCGAGCACGGCCTTGCCCATCGCGAAGATCGACTGCTGCAGGGCCAGCGAGTGCAGCTGGGCGAACGCCTCGAGCAGGAGGTCGCGGACGTCGGCATACAGCGCGTTGTAGTCGAGACCGGACGCCACCGCCGCGGGCGTGTAGCGCCACGCCGCGCTGACGCTGGTCGCCAGGATCCGGTCGGTCGTATCGCCGAGCGTCGTGTAGCGATCACGTGGGAAGCCGTGGAACTCCGAGCCGGTCGACTTGAGCACGGTGCAGTCCTTGAGCCCGCTGACCACGAAGAGCTCGTCGCCGTCGCGCTGCACCACGCAGGTGCGGGTCTCGCGGCCGGCGCGGACGAACGCGTGGTCGTGCGGGTCGCCGTCGGCGACGATCCGGTCCCAGGTGTACTGCTCGGCCTCCCAGCGGCCCCCGTGCACCCACGGGAACTCCCCCACGAAGTGCTCGCCCAGCGTCGTCAGGAACTGCTCCGGCGAGTGGACGCCGTGCTCCTTCGCGAACGCGTAGACGGTGTTCTTCTGGGTGTCGGTGGCCACGACCTGGCTGTTGTCGCCCTCGGTGTGGCAGGCCTCGAAGTCGCCTCGCAGCTGGGAGGTGACGTTGAGGTCCTCGATGCCGTGACGCGTGGCGTCGCCCGCTGCGTCGGGGTCGCGGGTGATCCGGACCAGCCGGCACTCCGCCTTCCCGTACTGGTTCGGTCCGAGCACGATGTCGCCAGTCGCCATGTGGTGGGTCAGCTCCCGCGGTAGGTGGTGTAGGAGAACGGGCCCAGCAGCAGGGCCACGTGGTAGTGCTCCTCGGTCGCGTCGACGGAGAACGTCAGCACGACCTCGGGGTAGAACGTCGGACGGCCGGCGGCCGCGAACCAGTCGCCGGTCGCGAAGGTGAGGGTGTGGGCGCCGCCCGTGACGGGCGCCTCGAAGCGCACCCGTCCGTCGGCGTCGGTGGCCGCCGGCGTGGTCGTGCCGTCGGGAGCGCCGAGCGTGACGGCGACCCCGGCTGCGGGGGCACCGAGCGCGGAGTCGAGGACGTGCGTGCTGAGCGTCGTGGTCGGCGGGGTGGTCGGCGGGGTGGTCGGCGGGGTGGTCGGCGGGGTGGTCGGCGGGGTGGTCGGCGGGGTGGTCGGCGGGCTCATGACAGGAGATCCTGCACCCGCAGCGCGGTGATCTCGGCGAGCTGGCCGCGGGTCACCTCGATCTCGGTGGCCGGGTCGTGGGTCAGCCGCTCCTCGAGGAGGTCGAGCATCTCCTCGGCGCTGCGCCCGGCGGCGCGCACGAGGTAGATGCGGTCGAAGCGCTCCTCGTAGCGGGCATTGCCGTCACGCAGCCGCTCGAGCACGTCGGCGTCGGACCGGTCGACGCCCGCCTGCTCGCGGCTCGACATCACCGCCTGCGCGCCGGGGGCGGTCGGCCGCTCCCCGATCCGGGGGTGGCCGGCCAGGGCGGTCTCGACCTCGGACGGCGTCCAGGTGGCCGCGTGGGCCTGCGACGCGGCGACGACCGCCGCGACGTCGTCGTACGGGCGGCCGGTGGCGAGGTCCTCGGCCCACCGGCCGATCGCGACGCACGGCGCGAGGCGGGCGACCGCGTCGTCGTGGCTCTCGGCGTTGAAGTCGGTGAGCGTGCTCATCCCCGGCGTCCGATCTCGAGCAGGTCGCGGTCGCGGCCGGCGGCGGCGACCAGGCAGGCCCCGGCCGGCAGCCCGTCGGCCGTGGTGAGGGGGACGTTGAGGCCGGGGAGGCCGGCCAGCCCGGCCAGGCAGGTCAGCCGCAGGGTCGCCTCACGGACCGCGGCGAGGTCGGAGCCGAGCAGCGGGGCGACCGACGACGCCGACGGCAGCACGAGCACCCGGTCGGCGACGAGGTCGCGGATCCTCGCACGGGCGGCGAGGCCGACCGCTCGGGCTCCGTCAGCGACCTCGGCGGAGATGCCCGCGGCCATCCTGAACCGGCCGCGCACGTCAGCGCCGAGGCAGTCGAGCCGTTCGCGCAGCCAGTCGCCGTGGGCCCGCCAGGCCTCCCAGGCCTGCCACTGCGTGAAGGCGATCCGCCAGTCGGCAAGGTCGTCGAGCGGCCAGTCCTCGACGAGCGCGCCGCGGTCGTCGGCGTAGGCCCGCACCGCCTCGCGCACGTCGGGGTCGGCGAGCTCCAGCAGGGCCGGTACGACGACGAGGTCGGACCCCGTGGTCGGGTCGGCCGCAGCCGGCGGCAGGAGCACGTCGCCCACGCGGGCCAGCAGGTCGGGGGTGCGGGCGAACCAGCCCACGGTGTCGAAGCTCGGGGCGAGCGGCAGCAGCCCCGCGCGGGGGACGGCGTCGTGCGTGGTGCGCAGGCCCCACAGGCCCTGGTAGGACGCCGGCACCCGGACCGACCCGCCGGTGTCGGTGCCGAGGCCGATGCTCGCGTGGCCGAGCGCGACCGCGGCGGCCGACCCGGACGACGAGCCGCCCGGGATCCGGCCGGGCGCAGCCGGGTTGGGGGCGGTGCCGTGGTGGGCGTTGGTGCCGGCGAGGGAGTAGGCGAGCTCGTCGGTGCGGCTGATCCCGCGCACCGCGGCGCCGGCGGCCAGCAGCCGCGCGACGGCGTCGGCGTGATCGGTCTCGACGGCGGCCTCGGCCAGCCACGTCGGGTTGCCCGCGCCGACCCGGTGGCCGGCGACGGCGTACAGGTCCTTGACGGCGACGGACTCGCCCGAGAGCGGGCCGGGCCCGCCGGGGAGCAGCGGGTCGCCGACGACCCGCCAGACCCGGCCGTCGAGCGGCGGGGCCGGGATCGCGACGTGCGCGGCGGTCACCTGCCAGCCCGTGGGGCCACGGCGCCAGAGCTGGGTCTGCTGCCCACGGCCGCCCTTGGCGGGTGCGGTGACCGCGACGACCAGCGCGTGGTCGTCGTCGACGGCCTGCACGTGGGTCTCGACGATCGTGCGCGGCGGCGGGGCGACCCGCGTACGACGGAACGCGGCGATCGCGTCGTGCCCGACGACGAGTCCGTCGGCGTCGCCGCGCAGGGTCTGCGAGCCGGGAGCGAAGAGCCGGTCCATCGCCTCGAGGTCGTCGGCCATCAGCGCGCGCTCGTAGTCCCAGAACGCGTCCATCAGGCCGTCGGGCAGCCCGCTCACGAGAAGTCCGCCTTGCGGATCGTGGCGTGCACGCCCTTGACCTGGTCGACGACCTGCGAGATCCGGAAGTCGGTCGCGGCCGAGAGGTAGGCGTAGGCCAGGGCCGGGTCCATGCCGAACCGCGCCTGGAGCAGGGCGATCGCGGCGCGCACGCAGTTCTGCACCGCGACGTCGAGGTCGGCGTCGAGCCCGGTCGGCACCAGGTGGTCGGACGTCTCGGCGAGCGGCCCGGCCAGCTCGCCGAACCGTCGTACGGCGTCTTCGCGCGGCACGACGTCGAGCCGGACGGTCGCGCGCAGGCTGGCCTCCATCGCGGTCAGCGCGACCTCCCCGTCGCCCTGGGCGAAGTGGGGGTCGCCGACGTAGGCGAGCCCGCCGTCGACCTGCACCGGCAGGTAGAGCGTGCTGCCGACGGTGAGCAGGTTGATGTCGATGTTGCCGCCGTGGGGCCCGGGCGGCACCGAGTGCGGGCGCTGGTCGCCGGCGACCGCGACGCCCATGATCCCCAGGAAGGGCGCGAGCGGGAACCGCACCGAGGGCTCGCCCCCGGGGACCAGCGGGATCAGCCCGTGGTCGCCGTCGTCGGACACCGAGGCGAAGGCGCTGAACACCTCGCCGGCCAGCGGGTACTCCCCCGGCAGCGCGCCGCGCCCGTGCCGGTTGGAGATCACGCCGTAGGGCACCCGCGGCAGGGTCTCGAGCACCGTCATCGCGAGCAGGTCGCCGACGCGGGCCCCCTCGACGGCCACCGGCCGCGACACCACGTGCGGGCCGTCGACGCCGAAGGTCCGCTCGAGGTCGGACGCCGCGACCGCGACCGCGTCGTCGAGGACGTCAGGGGCGCCGTACTGCTCGAAGAAGCGGCGGGGGTCGCGGCCCTGGTCCTCGAGGATCCCCTCGTGGCTGATCGTGTCGAAGGTGACCTCGGTGCCGGGAGCCACCGTCAGCACCGGCTCGTCCGCACCGCAGGGCAGCCGACCCCAGAGCACGGTGTCGGGCCCGCTCGGCAGGTAGGTCGCCGACCGGATCGGTCCGGCCCCTGGCTGCAGCGCGATCACGCCGCGACCCTACGGAACAACTGTTTCAGCGATGTTCCACGCAGGCCTGATCGCGTCGAGCGACGGACGACAGCCGCAGGTGAACGCCGCGGGAACGATCTCCGGGTCGACGGGGCACCGACCCCGCGTCGCCCTATGCTCGTCCCCGTTCTGTTGGCGAGAGAAGGATTTTCCCGTGGTCGACCATGCTCAGATCGCTGCCCGTCTGACCTCCCCCGAGGGGTTCCTCGCCTTGTGCGACGAGTCCCAGGTCATGGGGGCCAAGAAGAAGGCCAAGACCGCCTTCGAGCTGTGGAGCCAGGCCGACCACCGGTACGTCGGCACGTATCGCGGGGTCCAGGCTCCCGGTGGCAAGGGAACCGGCTTCGTGATCCGGCTGTTCTGGGATCCGACGGCGACCACGCCCGATCTCGCTGCCGTCGAGGCCGCGGTCCAGGGCGCCGTGCCCGTCGACCTGATCCAGGCCGACGAGAAGGCGACCTACAAGGCACGCGACAAGAAGCAGGGTCCGTTCTTCCACTGGCAGGGCATGAGCTCGCGCCCGCTGTCCCAGTGGTTCCAGGAGCGGTTCGGCGTCGGCGCCTGCGCGACCCAGCTGTTCGACCGTTCCGACCTGACGCAGGACGTCGCGGTCGTCGCGGTCACGGGCGGCGTCGACCACCTCTGGTCGTTCACCGCGCCG
The DNA here is from genome assembly GCF_006346395.1 of Nocardioides plantarum. NCBI lineage: Bacteria > Bacillati > Actinomycetota > Actinomycetes > Propionibacteriales > Nocardioidaceae > Nocardioides > Nocardioides plantarum. Next base: position 38,693 of record NZ_VDMS01000003.1, on the reverse strand, counting down.
CGGTGAGCCCGACGTGAGTCAGCAATGAGGCCGCAATGAGTCTGCGACGTTCCGCACAGGGAGCCGGCGGCTGGCTCCTGACGGCGGCCGGCGTCATCGCGATCGTCGTCGTGACGACCGGTGACCACCGCTTCTCGCAGGTCGGCGGCGTCGTCGTCGCTGTCGCCGCGGGACTGAGCGTCCTCGCACCGTTCGCGGTCGGCGCCGCCTACCTGGCGATCCGCCGACGCAACCGCACCAAGGAGTCGGCGGCGGACGGCGTTCCCGTGTCACCACGGGCCCGAGCCCTGCAGACGTCCCTCGCGTCGATGCTCGACCGTGTCGACGAGACCGACGACGTGCTCGGGCTGCATCGCGTCGTGCGGGGCGACCGGCTCGAGCTGACCGCCACGGCGCTGCGCGAGATCGACGACCCGTGGGAGGCACTGTCGTTCATCTGGTTCGTCCGTCCCTCCCAACCGGCCGACTTCCCGCAGTCGGCTCGGTTCCACGGCCTTCCCGGGTGGGCGCAGGATGCGGTGGTGCTCCTCGACCTGCGCCGCGAGCTGCAGCTTCGGGGCGCTGCCTCGGCGCTCGCGGACGGACCCGGCTTCTACCGCCACGGCTTCACGCGCATCGGCGAGGCCGCGTCGCGCACGGGCAGCCGCGAGCTCGTCGACACCCTGCTGGACGCACGACACGCGTCCGCGAAGGGTGACGATCCAGGCGACCCGGTCCGTCAGCGCCTGCTGGCGCTGCTGGACGACCCCGCCTCGTGGACGCAGCTCCTGGCCTCGTCCGACTAGTGGTGCGGGTCGGCGGGCTCCAGGTCCCGACGGACGCGACCTTCGCCCCTACCGGCCCGCAGCGCCCTGCCGTGCACTGGACGAGACGGCCGGGCGCCGCCCGTCCCCGACGACGAGGAGCCACCATGACACCCAGGTCCGCCAGCCCCGCCCGCCCCGCCCGCTCCGCCCGCTCCGACGGTCTGCTGGGCGAGCTCACCGAGCCGGAGTGCTGGGACCACCTCACGGCCCACTCCCTGGGTCGGATCGCGTACGTCGTCGACGGCGGCCCCACCATCCTGCCGTTCAACTACCTGGCCCTCGACGGGCTGATCTGGCTGCGGACGACGTCCTACAGCGAGCTGGCCATCCACCTGCCCGGCCAGCGCGCGGCGTTCGCGGTCGACCACGCCGACGAGCACGACCACACCGGGTGGAGCGTCCTGGTCCGCGGTCGCGCGGAGCACGCGATCGGCGAGCACCCCGGTGCCCCGGCCGGGCTGCCCGACCCGGCGCCCTGGCCCGACGGGACCCGCTCGATGGTGTTCTGCCTGACCCCGGAGTCCGTCACCGGCCGCACCCTGCGCCACGCCGACCTCGGCGAGGCCGACCGGTCCGGCCCCGGCTCGGTCCAGCGCCACCGGTGAGCCCGGCGGGTCGCCGCGGGGCTCAGGCCCCGCCGACCCGCCACTCCCGGATCTCGGGCAGGTCCTCCATGTGCAGGCGCACGTAGGCGTGGTGCTCGGCCAGCTTGGCCGTGCACCAGTCCTCGAGCTCCTGGGCGCCCTGCGGCGTCGTCCGCGCGTTGTGCAGCGCGTCGATGACGAGGTGGTAGCGCGACAGCCGGTTGAGCACGGTCATGTCGAACGGCGTGGTCGTGGTGCCCTGCTCGACGAAGCCGCGCACGTGGAAGCGCCCCGGGTCGGGCCGGCCGTGCACGAGCTGGTGGATCGCCCCCGGGAAGCCGTGGAAGGCGAAGACGACGTCGGCGTCGTCGGTGAACAGCTCGCGGAAGAACGTGTCCGGCATGCCGTGCGGGTGGTCGCTGGGACGGACCAGGCCCATCAGGTCCACCACGTTGACGACGCGGGTCCGCAGTGCGGGCAGCCGCTCGCGCAGGATCTGCGCGGCGGCGACCGTCTCGAGCGTCGGGGTGTCGCCGGCGCAGGCCAGGACCACGTCGGGCTGCTCGGAGCCGTCGTCGTTGCCGGCCCAGTCCCAGATCCCGGCGCCGGCCGCACAGTGGGCGGCGGCCGCCTCGATGTCGAGGTACTGCAGCTGGGGCTGCTTGTCGATCACGACCAGGTTGACGTAGGAGCGTGAGCGGAGCACGTGGTCGGCGACCGAGAGCAGGCAGTTGGCGTCCGGCGGCAGGTACACGCGGGTCACCTCGGCACGGTGGGTGAGCATCACCTGGATCAGCCCCGGGCCCTGGTGGGAGAAGCCGTTGTGGTCGTTGCGCCACGCGGTCGAGGTCAGCAGGACGTTGAGGCTCGGGACCGGGGCGCGCCACGACAGGGCGAGCGACTCCTCGAGCCACTTGCTGTGCTGGACCGTCTGGGAGGCGCTCACCATCGCGAAGGCCTCGTACGTCGCGAACAGACCGTGCCGGCCGGTGAGCGTGTAGCCCTCGAGCCAGCCGTGGCAGTTGTGCTCGGACAGCACCTCCATCACCCGGCCGTCGCGGGAGACCTGCTCGTCGCCGTCGACCACGGCCTCCATGAAGGCGCGGTCGGACACGTCGAGGACGTCGCCGAGCCGGTTGCTCCTGGTCTCGTCGGGACAGAACAGCCGGAAGCTCGTCGGGTTGTCGACGTAGACGTCGCGCAGCATCCGCCCCAGGCGACGGGTCGACTCCTCCTGTGCCGCGCCGGGGGACGTGACGTCCACGGCGTGGTCGCGGAAGTCCCGCAGCACCAGGTCGGCCGACGGCAGGCCGGTGCCCGCCGCCGGGGTCGCACTCATCCGCAGCGCCCCGACCGGGTCGTTGGCCCCGGTGGTCGGAGCACCATCGGCGTCGAAGAGCTCCTCGGGCCGGTAGGAGCGCAGCCACTGCTCGAGGAGCGCGAGGTGCGCCGGGTTCTCGCGGACCCCCGACAGCGGCACCTGGTGGGACCGGAAGGTCCCCTCGACTCGGACGCCGTCGACCTCGTGGGGCCCCGTCCAGCCCTTGGGGCTGCGCAGCACGATCATCGGCCACCGCGGCCGCGAGCCGTCCCAGCCGCCGGAGCGCGCGTCGTCCTGGATCGACCGGATCCTCGTCCAGCAGTGCTCGAGGGCGGCGGCGAACCGGTGGTGCATCCCCGGCAGGTCGGACCCCGAGACCTCGACGACCTCGTAGCCGTGACCGGTGAGCAGCGCGCGCACCTCGGCCGGGTCCTTGCGCCCCAGCACGGTGGGCCCGCTGATCTTGGCGTCGTTGAGGTGCAGCACCGGCAGCACCGCCCCGTCGCGCTGCGGGTTGAGGAACGAGATGCCTTTCCACGACCCCTCGAGCGGCCCGGTCTCGGCCTCGCCGTCGCCGACCACCGCCAGCGCCAGCAGGTCGGGGTTGTCCATCACGGCCCCGAACGCGTGCACCAGCACGTAGCCCAGCTCGCCGCCCTCGTGGATCGACCCGGGCGTCGTCACCGAGACGTGGCTGGGGATCCCGCCGGGGGTGGAGAACTGCCGCACCAGGCGCTGGGCACCCGCAGCGTCACGCGAGACCCGTGGGTAGATCTCGGAGTAGCTGCCCTCCAGCCACGATGCCGCCACCAGGGCAGGTCCGCCGTGGCCCGGGCCGGCGAGGTAGATCGCCTCCTGGCCCGTACGGCGGATCAGCCGCGACACGTGGGCGTAGACGAACGCGAGCCCCGGGCTGGTCCCCCAGTGCCCCAGGAGCCGCGGCTTGATGTGCTCGACGCGCAGCGGCTCGCGCAGCAGCGCGTTGTCGCCCAGGTAGATCTGCGCGACGGTGAGGTACATCGCCGCGCGCCACCACGCGTCGACGACCGCGACCTCCTCGTCCTCGAGGTGGACGTCGAGGTGGTCGTCGAGGTCGGGCGTGGCGCTCTGGGGCACTGCGGGGGCAGACGTCATACCCCGATCGTCGGGACCCCGGGGCCACCACCGCACCGGGCCAACGCCCCCAGGTCCGGGACCAACGTCCCGGGCCCCGGCGTACACCGTTGGGCCCGGTGCCTCGGGACCCATGGCGGTGGCGCCGACCTGGTCGCGGACGCACGGTGGGTCCATGACCTCCACGACCCCGCCCGCAGGATCCATCGTCGTCGGCATCGACGGCTCGGCCGGTGCCGACCAGGCCCTCGAGTGGGCGGTCGACCAGGCCGCCCTGGAGCACCGACCCCTGACGATCGTCTACTCCGGACGCCTCACGACCGGCGGTGACGCCCTCTGGCTCGGGCAGCCGGGGGTCGACGTCGGCGCCATGATGGAGAGCATCAAGGTCGCCGGGCACGGTCTCCTCGACAACGCCGAGCGCCGCGCCGTACGACGCGCCCCCGGGCTCGAGGTGCACCAGGTCCTGTCGACCGGCGACCCGCGCCTAGCGCTGGTCGAACTCGGCGAGCGGGCCGCCGGCCTCGTGGTCGGGTCCCGCGGTCGCAGGCCGATCGCGACGGCCCTGCTCGGCTCGGTGAGCGTGCACGTCGCCCGGCACGCCACGTGCCCGGTCGTCGTCGTGCGCCATGCCGAGGGGACGGCTCCGCGCGGCGGGGTCGTCGTGGACGTCGACGACACCGAGCAGGCGCGGGCCGCCATCGAGTACGCCTATCGCACGGCCTCCTTCCGCTCGCTCCCCCTCACCGCGCTCCGCGTCGTGTGGGACCCCGAGCACCGGCGCGACGACGAGCACGTCGTGACCGACGCCGACCCCGGTCTCGACGCGGAGCGTCTGCTGCTCAGCGAGGCCACCGCCGGGATGCGCGAGAAGTTCCCCGACGTCCTGGACCGGCTGGTCCTGGTCCGCGGGATGCGCGAGCACCAGCTGACGCGAGCCTCGCGAGACGCCGACCTGCTCGTGCTGGGGTCGCACGAGGCCGGCGTCATCGACCGATTCGTCTTCGGGTCGGTCTCCACCGTCCTCGAGCACGCGGCGTGCGACGTGGCGCTGGTGTCCGGTGGCCTGACTCCCGCCATGTGACGAGCGGGGGGCCCGCCGGGGTACGGACGCGACCCGAGGGTCAGCCGTCCTCCTCGATCGGCGCCTGCCACCGCAGCCGGGTCCCGGGACCCTCGCGGGCGGTCAGCGTGAACGCGCCCCCGCGGGCCTCGGCACGCTGCCGCAGGTTGGCCAGACCGCTGCGCACCGGATCACCGCGGACTCCCTGGCCGTCGTCGAGGACCTCGATGACCAGCTCCTCCGGAGTGGCGCTCACCCGGACCTCCACGCGGCGCGCCGCCGCGTGCCGACCGGCGTTGGTGAGCGCCTCACGCACGACGGCGCAGGCGTCGTCGTACATCGTGGTGGGCACGAGCAGGTCGACCGGTCCGTGGAAGGTCACCTCGGGGGGACCGGGCAGCAGCACCGCCGTCGCCGCGGCGACGCCGAGGACCTGGGACCGCAGCCCCCCTGAAGCACCGGACCCATCGGTGCCGAGGGCGAAGATCGTCGTGCGGATCTGCCGGATGGAGGCGTCGATCTCGTCCACCTGGGCGCCGAGCCGGTCGGCAGCCGCGCCGGCCCCGAGGGTGGCGCAGACGCTCTGGATGGTGAGCCCGGCGGCGAAGAGCCGTTGCACGACGTGGTCGTGGAGGTCTCGCGCGATGCGGTCGCGGTCGCGCAGGGTGCGCAGGTGCAGCCGGGCCTCGCGGGCGTCGGTGCGATCGAGCGCGAGGGCGGCGTGCCCCGCGAGGGACGCGGCCACGTCGAGGTCGAACTCGGTGAACTGCGGATCCCCCTCGTGGCGAAGCACGAACAGGCTTCCCCGCGCGCCGCCGTCGGCCAGCAGCGGGACGGCCATCGCCGGGCCCAGCCCCGCGGCGGGCCGGCCGCCGGGCAGGGACTCCGCCAGCTGCGGCCGGTGCGTCGCCAGCGAGCGGCGGACGAGGTTGTCACCCACCGGCAGTCGGGTGCCGAGCACCTCGGCCGCGCCCGCGCCGGCCGCGCGGTCCACGACGAGCGCCGCGGTCCTCGGCTCGGGGCCGTGGGCCAGCACGACCATGACGACGCTGGCCCCGGCGAGGTCGAGCACCCGGTCGGCCACCAGCTGGAGGGCGTCGACCTCGTCGTTGGTGAGCAGCTCGTGGGTGATCTCGGTGGTGGCGGCCGTCCACTGCTCGCGACGGGTGCTCTCCTCGAAGAGCCGCGCGTGAGCGATCGCGACGCCCGCCGTCGTCGCGAGCGCCTCGACCAGCACCTGGTCGTCGGCCGTGAACGCACCGATGCGGGGGTCCGCCAGGTAGAGGTGGCCGTAGATCTCCTCACGGACCTCGAGCGGGACCCCCAGGAAGCTGTTGATCGGCGGGTGGTGGGCGGGCACCCCGACCGACCGCCCGTCGTCGGAGAGGACCGCCAGCCGCACTGGCCGCGGGTCCTCGATCAACGCCCCCAGCAGGCCCAGCCCGTCCGGGGTCGGGCCGATCGCCGCCACGGTCGCGTCGTCCATGCCGGTGTGGATGAACTGGTCGAGCCTGCCGCTGCGCCCCAGCACCCCGATGGCGCCGTACGCCGAGCCCACCAGCTCGACCGCGGCCTCGACGATCTGGCGCAGCGCGAGGGTGAGGTCGAGGTGCTCGACCGCGAGCCGGTTGGCCTCGAGGAGGCGGCGCAGCTGTGGCTGGGTCGAGGAGCTGGTGGCGCGGATGGTGGGCATGGCCCAGGAGTCCCTGACGTCGTGGCACGTGCGCCCCGAGGCCGTCGAGGTACGGGACTCCCCCAACCTAGTCCGTCGGCCGCGCGATCGGCCGGGGTCGGGCCTGAGGACCCGGGACCGTGGTCCCGGAGCGGGTGACCTCCTGCCCTGACCGGCAGGGGCCGGCCGGCGCGATCCTCGGAACACACCTAGCGAACCGAGGAACCGCCATGACCGTCCTGAACCCGCCTGTCGTCCCTGCCCAGGGCCCCACCGCCCACGCGGCCGCCCACCACGACCTCGCCCACCACCACCTCGCCGACCGTGCGCTCGCCGTCGTCCGGATCGCCTTCGGTCTCACTTTCTTGTGGGCCTTCTTCGACAAGCTCCTCGCCCTGGGCTTCTCCACCGGCCGGGACGAGGCCGGTGTCGTCGACCGGTTCGGCGACGCCGCCTGGATCAACGGGGGCAGCCCCATCGAGGGCTTCCTCAAGTTCGGCGCCGACGGCCCGTTCGACGGCTTCTACCACTCGATCGCCGGTGCCGCCTGGGCCGACGTCCTCTTCATGCTCGGCCTGCTCGGCATCGGCCTGGCCCTCACCACGGGCATCGCGACCCGGCTGGCCTGCGCCGCCGGCGTCCTCCTCTACCTCCTGATGTGGACCGTCGTGCTGCCGCCGGAGACCAACCCGGTGCTCGACGACCACATCCTCGGCGCCCTCACCCTCGTCGTCCTGGGCCTGCTGGCCGCCGGCGACACGTGGGGACTGGGTGCCCGGCTCTCGCGGACCGAGCTGGTGCAGCGCTTCCCGGTCCTGCGCTGAGATGGCCGACCAGGGCACCCCGCCGGCGTCCCACCGGCACCACCCGGCGGTGGCCCGCGAGATCGCGCGCGCCGACGACGTCCAGGTGCGGGTCGCGGACCTGATCACGAGGTTCGCCGGGTCGATGCCCTTCGTCTACGCCCACGTGGCCGCCTTCGCGGTCTGGATGCTTCTCGTGGAGCGCTCGCCATGGCCGACCCTGACCCTCGTGGTGTCGCTGGAGGCGATCTTCCTGTCCACGTTCGTGATGATCGGCCAGAACCGGCAGGCCGCCTTCCAGCGCGCCAAGGCCGACCACGACTTCCTGACCCAGGAGCTCGAGCTGCACGGCAACACCGAGTCGATGCGGGTCATCGAGCGGCACGTGCGCGAGATCCACGAGAGCGTCACCGTCGCCGGCCCGGCCGCCACGGTGTCCTGAGCCAGGCTCCCGGCAGCGTCGTACGACGGGGGTCGCCGCCGCCCGACGGGGTGAGGGGCCGTTCGGCCGCGATCGGTACGGTCCGAGCGTGCCAGATTCTGCCAGCGCCACCTTCACCCGTCGCCAGTTCATGATCTACCAGCTCGTCATGGACGGGACGGCCCACGACGAGGCGGCCCGGCTGGTCGACGAGACCCTCGCGCGAGACGGCGGCGCAGCCCCCGACGAACAGCTGAGCTGGGCGCAGTGGCAGGCCGAGGCTGAGTCCGACACGTCGCCGGCGGACCGCTGACCGGCCGCACCACGCGCCCGCCCGAAGAACGAGAGCCTCTGACCTGGATCTCCAGGTCAGAGGCTCTCGTCGTCGGTCGGGCTGACAGGATTTGAACCTGCGACCCCCTGACCCCCAGTCAGGTGCGCTACCAAGCTGCGCTACAGCCCGAACACCTTGCGAGCAAGGCCTGGGAACCTTATCGCAGTGTCGGGGTCGGACCGGAATCGGTATCCCTCGACCACCCTCGACCCCCTCGTCGATCACCGGAAGTCGCGCGACGAGGCCCGTGCCTGGAGCACCGCCCCGGCGCCCGGGACGACCACGTCGATGCCCTCGACCCGGTCGGCGACCAGGTTGGTGACGCCCTCGTGGCGCTCCAGGGTGCCGCGGATGACGACGGCGACGCGGTTGCGGGCGGCCTGGCGGTGCACCTTCATCACGCCGATCGAGCACACGACGTTGAGCATGCCGGTCTCGTCCTCGAGGTTGAGGAACGTGACGCCCATGGCTGTGCCGGGGCGTTGGCGGTGGGTGATCAGGCCGCCGACGTGGACCCGGCGCCCGGACTCCGTGGTCTCGAGGTCGGCGATGGAGCGGACGCCGGCGCGGCGCAGCTCGTCGCGCAGGTGCTCGACGGGGTGTCGCTCGGGCGAGATCCCGGTCGCCCACAGGTCGGCGAGGGTCAGCTCGGGCTCGCTCATGCCGGGCAGCATCGGCGCGGCCGGGGCGGGCGTGGTGCCGGGCAGGTGGGCGGCGCTCTCGGCGAAGCCCGCCGCCCACAGCGCCTGACGCCGGTCCATGCCCCAGGAGTCGAACGCCCCCGCGGTCGCCAGCGCCTCGAGCTGGGTGGGCGTGAGGTCGGCACGTCGCGACAGGTCGGGGACGCCGGTGAAGGGCGCCTCCTCGCGCGCCGCCACGATGCGCCGGGCGACGTCGAGCCCGATGCCACGCACCGAGTCGAGCCCGAGGCGTACGGCGAGCCGCCCGTCGCGCCGGTGGGCCGGGACCGGGTCGGGTGTGCCCGGCACCCACTCGACCCGCTCGAACGACGGCCGGCAGCACTCGTCGAGCCCGGTGGCGGAGACCTCGTCCGCGCCGACGGCCTCCAGCCCGGCCTGGGCCCCCGACAGCGCCACGTCGGGCCGTCGTACGTCGACGCCGTGCCGGCGGGCGTCGCCGACCAGGGACTGCGGCGAGTAGAAGCCCATCGGCTGGTTGCGCAGCAGCCCGGCCAGGAACGCCGCGGGGTAGTGCAGCTTGAACCACGAGCTGGCGTAGACCAGCAGGGCGAAGGACAGGGCGTGCGACTCGGCGAAGCCGAAGTTGGCGAACGACAGGATCTTGACGTAGATCGAGTCGGCCTTGTCGCCGGTCAGCCCCCGACGAGCCATGCCGTCGTAGAGCTTGGCCTTGATCGACTCGATCCGCTCGATGCCGCGCTTGGAGCCCATCGCCCGGCGCAGCAGGTCGGCGTCGTCGCGCGAGCAGTCGCCCAGGGCGACGGCCATCGCCATCAGCTGCTCCTGGAACAGCGGCACCCCGCGGGTGCGCTCGAGCACCGGCACCAGGTCGGGGTGGTCGTAGGCGACCTCCTCCTGGCCGGTGGCGCGGCGTACGTAGGGGTGCACCGCGCCGCCCTGGATCGGGCCCGGCCGGATCAGCGCGATCTCGATCGCCAGGTCGTAGAACTCGCGCGGCCGCAACCGCGGCAGGGTGCCGATCTGGGCCCGGCTCTCCACCTGGAAGACCCCGAGCGAGTCGGCGCGGCAGAGCATGTCGTAGACCGCGGGCTCCTCCTTGGGCATCGTCGCGAGGGTCCACCGCTCCCCCAGGTGGTCGGCGACCAGCCGCATCATGTGGTCGAGCGCGCCGAGCATCCCCAGCCCCAGCAGGTCGAACTTGACCAGCCCCATCGACTCGCAGGCGTCCTTGTCCCACTGCAGCACGGTGCGCTTGTCCATCCGGCCGCGCTCGATCGGGCACACGTCGCCGATCGGCCGCTCGGTCAGCACCATCCCGCCGGAGTGGATGCCGAGGTGGCGCGGCGCCCCCATCAGCTCCTCGGCGAGGGCGACCACGGCCGGGGGCACGTCGTGGGCGGCCGGGTCGCCGGCGTCGCCGGTGACCACCGACTTCCAGCCGTCGATCTGCTTGGACCACGCGTCCTGCTGGCCCTGCGAGTGGCCGAGCGCCTTGGCCGCGTCGCGCACCGCCATCCGCGGTCGGTAGGCGATGACGTTGGCGACCTGGGCGGCGTTGCGGCGGCCGTAGGTGTCGTAGACCCACTGGATGACCTCCTCGCGGCGGTCGGAGTCGAAGTCGACGTCGATGTCGGGCTCCTCGTCGCGGTGGGCGGAGATGAAGCGCTCGAAGGGCAGCTTGTAGAGGACCGCGTCGACCGCGGTGATGCCGAGGGCGAAGCAGACAGCCGAGCTGGCGGCCGATCCCCGGCCCTGGCAGAGGATCCCCTGCTCCCGGGCGAACGCGACGATGTCGTGCACGATCACGAAGTAGCCGGAGAAGTCCTTCTCGGAGATGACGCGCAGCTCGTGCTCCATCCGCTCGCGCGCCACCTGCTCGTGGGCCAGCCCGGCGTAGCGCTCGGTGAAGCCGCGCTCGGCCAGCACCCGCAGCCAGGAGTCGGCCGTGTGCCCATCGGGGATCTGCCGCTTGGGCAGGGCCGGGGATGCCTTGCGCAGGTCGAAGGCCAGCTCGTCGGCCAGCGCCACGCTCCGCGCCACCGCCTGGGGGTACGCCGAGAGGGCGTGCACCGTCTCGTCGCCCGAGCGCAGGTGGGCCGAGGCCGACAGGTCGAGCCAGCCGTCGAGCTCGGCCAGGCTGCGCCGGGCCCGCACCGCCGCCATGGCCGAGGCGAGCCGATGCCCCCGGGGTGTCGCGTGGTGGACGTTGCCGGAGGCGACGACGTCGAGGCCGTGGGTGCCGGCCAACCGGGCGAGCACCGCGTTGGTCTCGTCGGCCCCCGGGCGCGAGGACAGCTCGACCAGCACGTGCTCGAGCCCGAACAACGAGGTCAGCTGGTCGAGCGCCGCGCCCGCCGCACGCTCGTCGCCGCGGTCGAGGGCCAGGCGCACCGCGCCCTTGCGGCAGCCGGTGAGCACGGTCCAGTGGCCCCGACCCCGCCGGCCCAGCTCGTCGAGGTCGTAGACGGGACGCCCCTTCTCGTCGCCACGCAGGTGGGCCTCGGTGATCGCCCCGGACAGCCGGTGATAGCCCTCGACCCCGCGGGCCAGCACCAGCAGGTGGCTGCCCTCCGGGTCGGGCACGCCGTTCTGGGGTGCGCTCAGCCCCAGGCTCAGCTCGGCGCCATAGACCGTCAGCAGGTCGTAGGCCGCGGCCGCCTCGGCCAGCATCGGGGCGCCGTAGAACCCGTCGTGGTCGGTGATCGCCAGCGCGTGCAGCCCCAGCCGCACGGCCTCCTCGACGAGCTCGGCCGGGGAGCTGGCCCCGTCGAGGAAGCTGAAGTTGCTGTGGCAGTGCAGCTCGGCGTACGGCGTCCCGCCGGTCGGGCGCACGATCGCGCGTGCCTCGGTCGCCGCGTGCTTGCGCCGCGACACCGGCGCGTCGTCCGCCCCGGGCCGCCCGCTGAGCCGCTTCTCGAGCTCCTTCCACTTCATCGTGGGGTTGTTCCAGCCCATCAGCCCCCACCCCGCAATACCCCACGCCGGTCGAGGCGCGAGGCCCCACGTCGGTCGAGGTGCGAGGCCGCCCGCGGCCGAGCCTCGAGACCACCGCAGCAACAGACCGACCCCACCACACGCCGGTCGAGGAGGTCGCCCGCGACCGTCTCGAGACCACCCGACCGCAGCCGGTCGCTCATCCAGCCCATCAGTCGTACCCCGCTTCCACCGACCAGCCACCGGGCGCGCACAACAACAACCACGCACGTCCGTCAGCACCCACGACCTGGAACCGCGCCGACAGCCCCGCCCCGCCCGACCACCACGACTCGTCGACCGGCCACGGGCCGGCCCACGCCGCGACGGGCTGCCACGGAAGGAGTCCTGCCCCCAGCCGGAACCGACACGGCGCCGAGGTCACGACCCCGCGCTCGGTCACCGCCACCGCCCGGCCGCCGTCGTCGACCACCTCGGCCACCGGCGGCGCTGCGAACACCCGCACCGGAGCCGGACCCGGCACACGACCCGGCCAGGGCCGCTCGACGGGCCGCAGGTCGACCGCCTTCTCTCCCCAGGGCACCAGCGCCTGGCGCGCGGCCGGGCTGCGACCGCCCTGCAGCACCGGGCGGCGTACGGCGTCGAAGCCGACCATCCCCTGCACCCGGGCCACCCCGCGCTCGACGAGGTCGTCGGCCGCGCCGCCCCACAGCGCCTCGCCGTGCGCGGCGGCCGGCTCGACGACCTCGGGCACGAACCGCACCCGGTCGATGGGCGCCTGCACCGACCCGGGGTCCTTGCGCGACCTGACCCCCGCACCCGCGACCCCGGACTGCAGCTGCCAGTGCACCCGGTCGACCAGGTCGCGTGCGCCGAAGTGGCGAGGGTGCAGCCAGGTGCGTCGCGAGCACACCGCCCCCTCGGACTCAGCCTCGATGCGCACCCCGGTCGCGACCAGCTGGTGGTGGGCGAGCTGGGTCAGGAACCGCTCGGCGGTCGTGCGCACGCTGAAGGTGATGGCCTCGACCGAGTCGAGCGGGGGCTCGAAGACCACCTCGGCCTCGAGCTCGGGCGGCGGGGTGCGCGCGGCGAACAGCGCCGGGTCCTCGCCCCTCGCCCGGCGCCACACCGACGCGCCGTAGCGGCCGAGACGGTGCTCGACGGCCTCGCCCGGCAGCGCCGCCAGGTCGCCGAGGGTGGTCAGGCCGAGGCGTTGCAGCAGGCTGACCGCCTCGCGCCCCTGCGGTCCGTCGCCCTCGAGCACGTGCACCGGCAGGCTGCGCAGGAACGCCGCGGACTCCCCCTCCGGCACGACCTCCCAGGCCTGCAGGTCGGCGGTGCGTGCGGCCTGCTCGGCGGTGAAGAGGTCGTCGGCCAGGCCGAGGCGCAGGTCCCAGACCCCGGCCTCGACCAGCGCCTGGCAGACCGTCGCCGCAGCGTTGGCCTCGGTGCCGAACCACGAGCCGGGGGCGCGGACGGCGAGCAGCCCCGGCCGCAGCGCCGCCACCCCGGGGCGCAGCTCCTCGACCGTGGCCAGGACGGGCTCGAAGGCCCGCGCGTCGCGGTCGTCGCTGGCCGTCAGCAGCTCGAGCTCGGGACAGCGCGCCTGGGCGTCACGGCGCCGGTGGCCGCGACGCACGCCCTCGACGCGCGCCGGCCCGTTGCAGACCTCGACGACGTTGGCCTTCAGGACGGCGGCCGGGGTGCGCGGCGGCTTCCCCACCTCCGCGAGCCCGGCGACCACCGACCAGTCGGGACACCAGACCACCATGACCCTCACGTCACGGCCTCCACGGCGTCCCCACGGCGCCTCACCCCGACACCTCGCGCAGCCCGGCGAGCAGCGGCCTGGCCACCCGCACACCCGGCCACGACACGTCGGCGCGCTGGGCAGGTCGCGCCCCGCGGCGTACGACGACCCGGGCCCGGCGCTCCACCAGCCGGCCGTCGCCGGCCAGCGGACCCGCCCACTGCGACGACTCGACGCTGACCCGCGCCTCGACGCGCGGCCAGTCGCCCCACACCACCAGGACGGCCGAGCGGGTGCGCAGCCGCGAGTCGAGCACCCCGGCGGTCCGCGCGTCGACGCTGGCCGGCGGACGCAGCACCACCACCCTCAGCACGTCGACCAGGGCGGCGGTGACCTCGAGCCAGTGCTCACCAGGGTCGGGCACGAGCACCGTGCGCGACAGCTCGACGCCCAGCTCGGCGGCGGCCTCGGCCCCGAAGTCGGGGCACCCGGCGAAGCCGACCCACTCCCCGGCCTGGGACGCCCCGGCGGCCAGCGCCAGGGCAAGCGAGGCCGAGTCGACGCCGTAGGTCGCGCCCGCGTGCAGTGGCACGAGGTCGGACAGGCCCGTCAGCGTCGCGACCTCGGCCCGGGCCGGCTGGCGCTCCATCGCGGCGACGCGCTCGCGCAGCTGGTCGACCACGGAACGGCCCGGGTCGAGCGGTGTGAGGGCGGGGCGGGCGGGCACCCCTCATCTTCGAACACATGTTCGAACGCGTCAAGCGGGGGCACCGCTCGACGACCCGGCCCGGTCGGGCCGGGTCCAGGCTCAGCGCTTGCGCTTCTCGCGCACCCGCTGCTGCAGGATGATCGGGGTCCCGACGAAGCCGAACTCCTCGCGCAGCCGCCGCTCGACGTACCGCTCGTAGGACGCCTCGAGCTTGCCGGAGGTGAACAGCACGAACATCGGCGGCGCGGAGCCGGCCTGGGTGCCGAACATGATCTTGGGCTGCTTGCCGCTGCGCACCGGGTGCGGGTGCTCGGCGATGAGCCGGCCGAGGAAGCCGTTGAGCACGCCGGTGCTGATCCGGGTCTCCCAGCCCTCGAGCGCCTTGTCGATGGCCGGGACCAGCCGGTCGATGTGCCAGCCGGTGCGGGCGGTGACGTTGATGCGCGGCGCCCACTGCACCTGCACGAGGTCGCGCTCGATCTCGCGCTCGAGGTAGTAGCGGCGCTCGGCGTCGACGAGGTCCCACTTGTTGAAGGCGATGACCAGGGCGCGTCCCGACTCACGGATGGTCTGGATGATCCGCATGTCCTGCTCGGAGACCGGCTGGCCGCCGTCGATGACCAGGATGGCGACCTCGGCCCGGTCGATGGCGGTCGTGGTGCGCAGGGAGGCGTAGTACTCGTGGCCCGAGGCCTCCTTGACGCGCTTGCGGATGCCGGCGGTGTCGATGAAGCGCCACAGGCGCCCGCCGAGCTCGACGAGCTCGTCGACGGGGTCGACGGTCGTGCCGGCGACGTTGTCGACGACCACGCGGTCGGAGCCGGCGAGCTGGTTGAGCATGGAGGACTTGCCGACGTTGGGCTTGCCGACGATGGCGATGCGACGGGGGCCGCCGGGCTCCTTGTCGCGATCGGGCGGCGGCTCGGGCAGGGCCTCCAGCACGGCGTCGAGCATGTCGCCGGAGCCGCGGCCGTGCAGCGCCGAGACGGGCCACGGCTCGCCGAGCCCGAGGTTCCACAGCGCGAACGCCTCGGCCTCGGTGCGCGCGTCGTCGACCTTGTTGGCGGCCAGGACGACGGGCTTGCCCGACTTGCGGAGGATCTTGACGACCTCCTCGTCGTGGTCGGTGATCCCGACGGTCGCATCGACCACGAAGAGCACGGCGTCGGCCAGCGTCACGGCCACCTCGGCCTGGGCCGCGATGCGCTGCGCGAGACCCTTGGCGTCGGGGTCCCAGCCGCCGGTGTCGACGACGGTGAAGGCGCGGCCGTTCCAGTGCGCGTCGTAGGGGACGCGGTCACGGGTGACGCCGGGCACGTCCTCGACGACGGCCTCGCGGCGGCCGATGATGCGGTTGACGAGGGTCGACTTGCCCACGTTGGGGCGCCCCACGACCGCGAGCACCGGGATGGGCCCGTCGTGCTCGCCGTCGCCGTTGCCGCCGTCGTGGTCGTACGTCTCGATGTCGTGCTCGGTCATGCTGACTTCTCCGTGACACCCCCACCGGGGTCTGGTTCGTGCTGGCCCGCAGGGAGCGGTCCGGGGAGCGAACGCCCGGTCGCACCGATGGATTCCTGCAGGTCGGCGAGCATCCGGGCCCGCAGGAGGCGTGACGCCTCGCCGACATCGTCTCGCGTCCGGGGCCAGGACACCGCATCCACGGCGTACGGCGCGGCGAAGACGAGGTCGATGGTGCCCCCGCGACGCGGCAGCGACGACGACGCGCCACCCGGCTCGCGGGTGCCGAACATCGTCAGGGGGACGATCGGCGCGCCCGTGGTCATGGCCAGGTAGGCCGCGCCGCGGTGGAAGAGCTCGAGCTCGCCGGCCCCCCGGGCGCCCTCGGGGAAGATGCCGACGACGCCGCCCTCGCGGAGCACGTGCACGGCCAGTCGTACGGCGCGCGGGTCGGTCTGCATCCGGTCGAGCGGGATCTGGCCGGCCCAGGTCAGGAACCGTCCCAGGAAGCCGCGGAACATCTCGAGCTTGGTCAGCGCGTGCACCGGGCGCGGCGCGAAGATCGCCATCAGCGGGCCGTCGATGATGCCGGTGTGGTTGGCCGCGATCACCACCGGACCGCTCGCGGGGACGTGCTCGGCCCCGTGCACGACCACGCGGTAGCGCCGCCGGATCAGCCAGCGGGCCACCGGTCGGGCTCCGTGCAGGAGCCACCGCTCGGGGCGGCGTACGCCGTCGGTGCGCGGGCGCTCGGCGTGGCTGCCCGGACCCGTCGCCGGACCCGTCGCCGGACCCGTCGCCGGACCCGTCGCCGGGCTCACGCCGGTGCGTCGAGGGTCTGCTCGACGAGACCGACGAGCAGGGAGACCACCTCGTCGAGGGTGTAGGACGTGGTGTCGAGGTGCACGGCACCATCGGCCTGCACCAGCGGGGCGGTGGCGCGCCCGGAGTCGATGCGGTCGCGCTCGCGCAGCACCCGCTCGGTGGCGCCGACGTCGGAGCCACCCTCCTCCCGGGCGCGGCGGGCAGCGCGGGCGGCGGGGTCGGCGGTGACGTAGACCTTGACCTCGGCCTGCGGCCACACGACGGATCCGATGTCACGCCCCTCGACGACGATCCCGCCGCTGGGCTGCCCGGGCGGGGCGATGATCTGCCGCTGGAGGTCGAGCAGGCGGGCCCGGACCGCCGGCACGGTGCTGACCGGCGACACCGACCGGGTCACCTCGTCGGTGCGGATCTGGACGCTGACGTCCTGGCCGTCGACCTCGATGGTCGGGTCACGAGGGTCGGTGCCCGAGGCCAGCACGAGGTGGTCCACCCGGGCGGACACGGCATCGGCGTCGTGCACGTCGACGTCGTGCTCGAGCATCCACCAGGTCACGGCGCGGAACATCGCGCCCGTGTCGAGGTAGCGCAGCCCGAGCCGCTCGGCCACGCCGCGACAGGTGCTCGACTTGCCCGAGCCCGACGTGCCGTCGACCGCCACCACGATGCGTCCCAGGTCCATCACGGGCACAGACCCTACTGGTCGGGAACCGAGCGGACGCGGGTCAGGTCGCTGCGCAGTGCCGCCGCCCCGTGCAGGTAGCAGTGGGTGATGTCGGCGCGGGGCAGGTCGGTCTCGACGTGCGCCATCATCCGCACGACCCGCGGCATCGACCCGGCGATCTCGAGCTCACGCGCGCAGATCAGCGGCACGTCGCCGAACCCGAGCTGTCGCGCGGCGTAGGCCGGGAACTCGCTGTGCAGGTCGGAGGTCGCGGTGAAGATCACCGAGATGAAGTCGTCGACCTCCAACCCGTTGGACGCCATCACGTCGAGCACCATCTCCGAGACGCGCTCGAGCATCTGCTCGCGCTCGTCGGAGTCGAGCTGGGTCGCTCCCCTCACCGCACGCACCGCCATGCCTCCAGGCTAGAGGCAGGAGGTACCAGCACCACACGCCGGCTGAGGTGCGAGCGCAGCGAGCCTCGAAGCCACCGCAGCGTCACGTCGACCGCGCCCGCCGGGGTCCCGCCGACTCACGCCGGCTGATAGCTCCCGAACGACCAGTGGTTGCCCTCCGGGTCGCGCACACTGCCGCCGCGCCCGCCGTAGTCCTGGTCGACCATCGGGCGCTCGACACTCGCCCCGGCGGCCACCGCGGCGTCGAACAGGGCGTCGGGGTCGTCGGTGACGAGGTACGCCGAGGACGCGCCGGGAGCCGTGACCGGCGCCCCCTCGCGGACGCTTCCGGCCATCAGGCCAGCGCCCCCGTCCCACACCCACTCCCCGTGCACGACCACCGACGGGTCGGCCTCGTCGCGGTGGACGGCGTGCTCGCGGAACCCGATCGCGGCCAGCCAGGCGCCCATCACCTCGACGTCGCGGAAGCTCATGCTCTGCCAGTGCTTGATGTCCTTGGTCTCCATGACCTCAGCCTGGCGGGTCGTCGGGCGCCCTGTCTTGGACGGATGGGAGCTCGCGGCGCCGCCACTCCGTCGGGCTGCAGCCCGCGAACGCGACCCACTCCCGCGTCAAGTGGGACTGGTCGGCGTAGCCGCAGCGCACGGCCACCTCGACCAGGGGAAGCCCGGTGCGCACCTGGGCATGGCTGCGCTCGAACCGCGCCAGCCGTCCCCAGTGCTGCGGGCTCACGCCCGCCTCGGCACGGACCAGGTCGCCCAGGTGGCGGCGGCTGAAGCCCACGTCGTCGGCGACGTCAGCCACCGAGGCGCCACCGGTCAGCCGCGCCAGTGCCCGGCAGACCTCGGCCCGCGGCCCCGGGACGTCATGCCGCGCCAGCGACCCGACCAGCGCGCGGGCGACCAGCCCCTCCCAGGCCGCCTGGTCGGCGTACGAGAGGCGCTCGGGGAGGTCGCGCAGGGCCGGGTCGACCTCGGCGACCTCGGCCATCTGCCCCGCCAGCCCCGCCGCCGGCGTCCCCAGCAGCGCCCGGGCTCCCGCCACGGTGAGCTCCACGAAGACCCCGCGCTGACGCCGGCCGTGGTGGATCGCCGCCGGTGCCGGGTGCAGCCCCGACACGTTGGCCCAGTAGCGCCCGCGTGCGGCCCCGTCGTGCCAGCCGACGTCGACCGGCTCGTCGACCGCCAGCACCAGGGTCAGCCGCGTCGACGGCATCCCGATGTGCACCCCCGGCTCGCCGACGACGTCGTACGCCGCTAGGCGAGCGACGTACGGCGCCAGCACCGGTGGCACGCTCATGCGCGCCACCGTACGCCGCCGTGGCTACAGCTTGACGCTGTCGAGCAGGGCGCCCAGCTCGTCGTTGGTCAGCTCGCGCAGCTCGCCCGACGGCAGGCCACCGAGCCGGACCGGGCCGAACCGGATCCGGCTCAGCTTGCGCACGGGGTGGCCCAGGTGGTCCAGGAGCCGGCGCACGATGCGGTTGCGGCCCTCGTGGATGACCAGCTCGACGATCGACTTGGGCCGGGTCGAGGCGACGACGCGCACCTCCGTGGGGCGCACCGGTCCGTCGTCGAGCTCGACGCCGGCGAGCAGCGCCGCGACGGTGTCCTTGGTGACCTCGCCGTCGACCTCGGCGACGTAGGTCTTGTCCACCTCGTACGACGGGTGCGCCATCTTGTGGGCGAAGTCGCCGTCGTTGGTGAGCAGGATCAGCCCCGAGGTGTCGGTGTCGAGGCGCCCCACGTGGAAGAGCCGCTCGGGCCGGTCGTCGACCAGGTCCTGGAGCGTCGGACGACCCTCGGGGTCCGACATCGTCGACACCACGCCGCGGGGCTTGTGGAGCACCAGGTAGACGTGCTCGGAGACCGGCGGCAGCCGCAGCCCGGAGACCCGGATCACCGCGGTGCGGGGGTCGACCTTGGCGCCCAGACGCGTGACGACCTCGCCGTCGACCTCGACCTCGCCGTCGAGCATCAGCTCCTCGCACTTGCGGCGCGAGGCGACCCCGGACTGCGCGAGCAGCTTCTGCAGCCGGATCAGTCCTTCGTCGTCGGTCGCGACCTCCCTCATGGCGCCGGGTCCGGCTCGATGTCGGGACCCGCGTCGGGAGCCGCCGCGGGCGGGGTGACCATGTCGGCCAGCTCGTCCTCGAGGTCGTCGAGGTCGGGCAGGTACGGCGCCAGCTCGGGCAGCTCGTCGATCGACTGCACGCCGATCCGCTCCAGGAAGTAGGTGGTCGTCCGGTAGAGCGTGGCGCCGTGGTCGCCGTCGCGGCCGGCCTCCTCGACCAGGCCGCGCGCGAGCAGCGTGCGCATGACGCCGTCGACGTTGACGCCGCGGATCGCCGAGACCCGGGCCCGCGACACGGGCTGCTTGTAGGCCACGACCGCCAGCGTCTCCAGGGCCGCCTGGGTCAGCCGCGCCTGCTGGCCCTCGAGCACGAAGCCCTCGACCACGGCGGCGTACTCCTCGCGGGTGTAGAAGCGCCAGCCACCGGCGACGTTGCGCAGCTCGAACCCGCGTCCCTGCTCGGCGTACTCCGCGGCGAGCGCGTCGAGGGCGGCCGTCACCTCCTCGGCCGGATAGCTCACCGCGGTCGCCAGGACGGTGGCGTCCAGCGGCTGGTCGGCGACCATGAGCACCGCCTCGAGCGAGGGTCGCAACGCGGTGAGCGGCACCGCCAGGGTGTCGGTGTCGGACTCGGTCACGGGCTCTCCTCAGGGACGACGGGCAGGGGCGTGCCGTCGAACTCGTCGATGTCGATGGTGTCGGCGACGTCGTCGGACTCGTCGCCGGTCCAGCGCACGGTCAGCTCGCCGAGGGCCTGTGCCTGCTCGAACGCGACCGCACCCTCGCGGAAGAGCTCGAGCAGCGCCAGGAACCGTGCGACCGTGGTCAGGGTGTCGGGCGAGTCGCCGCACAGCGCCCGGAAGGTGAGCGTGCCACCGCGCTTGAGCCGGTCGACCACGAGCCCGGCCTGCTCGCGCACCGACACGGTGGCGGCGTGGATGTGGTGCAGGGCGACCTCGGGCTCGACCTTGGGCTCCAGTGCCTTGGCCGCGAGCCCCGCGAACTGGTCGAGCCCGATCCCGATGAGCACCTCGGGCAGCAGCCCGGCGTACCGCTCCTCCAGGCCGACCGCCCGCGGGTGACGCAGCGCCTCGCCGTCGAGCCGGGTCGCGAACAGGGCCGCGACCTGCTTGAACGCCTTGTACTGCATCAGCCGCGCGAAGAGCAGGTCACGCGCCTCGAGCAGCGCGAGGTCCTCCTCGTCCTCGACGTCGCCCTGCGGCAGGAGCCGCGCGCACTTGAGGTCGAGCAGCGTCGAGGCCACCAGCAGGAACGACGTGGTCTGCTCCAGGTCCCATCCCTCCCCCTCCGGGGACAGGGACTGGCGGGCCTTGATGTGCGCGATGAACTCGTCGGTCACCTGCGACAGCGCGACCTCGGTGATGTCGAGCTTGTGCTTGGAGATCAGGCTGAGCAGCAGGTCGAAGGGGCCTTCGAAGTTGTGCAGGTGCAGCGAGAACTCCGGGGCGGTGGTCCCGGGCTCCGGCCGCTCGAGGTCCGTCGTGGTCATGGAGGGGTCATTCGTCGAGCAGACCGCGTACGAGCATCGAGTCGGCGCCCTGGGCGTGGAAGTCGGCCAGCACCAGGTCGATCGCCTCGCGCACCAGGCGTCCGCGGTCGACGACCAGGCCGTGCACGGCACGCAGCTCCAGCCGGGTCCGCTCCAGGTCGAGCAGCTCGTCGGGCGTGACGTAGACGGTCATCTTCTCGTCGTGCTTGATGCGACCGCTCGCACGCCTGCGGGCGGCCTCGTCGCCGCTGTCGGGTGCCTCGACGGCGTCCGGGACCACACGGACCTTGCTCGATCCCGGGCCCGACTCCTTGGCCGATCCCGTGGCCGATCCCTGGGGCTTCCCCACCCCGGGGTCGGCATCGGCGTCGGGCGCCGTGGGCCGGAACAGGTCGTCGGCCGCCGGCAGGCTCACTCGTCGGGCCATCGGGTGAGCACCTCCCTGGCCAGCTGACGGTAGGAGTCGGCCCCGGCCGAGCTCGAGGCGTACGCCGTGATCGGCTCGCCGGCCACGGTCGCGTCGGAGAACTTCACGGTGCGCCGGATCACGGTGTGGAACACGGTGTCTCCCCACGCCTGCACCAGGCGGTCCATGACCTCACGGCTGTGCAGGGTGCGGCCGTCGAACATGGTGCCGAGGACTCCGTCGATCTCGAGCTTGGGGTTGAGCCGCTCGCGGACCTTGTCGATGGTCGTCTTGAGCAGCGCGACGCCACGCAGCGCGAAGTACTCGCACTCCAGCGGCACGATCACGCCGTCGGAGGCGGTCAGCGCGTTGACCGTGAGCAGGCCGAGCGAGGGCTGGCAGTCGATGAGGATGACGTCGTACTGGTCGAGGGCGGGGGCCAGGACGCGCTGCAGGGTCTGCTCGCGGGCCACCTCGTGCACCAGCTGCACCTCGGCGGCCGACAGGTCGATGTTGGACGGCAGCAGGTCCATGCCCGGCACGCCCGACGGCACGACGACGTCGTCGAGGGTGACGTCGCGCTGCATCAGCAGGTTGTAGATGCTCAAGTCCATCTCGTGCGGGTTGAGGCCCAGGCCGACCGACAGGGAGCCCTGCGGGTCGAAGTCGACCAGCAGCACCCGGCGGCCCTGCTCGGCCAGGGCGGCACCCAGGTTGATCGTGGTCGTGGTCTTGCCGACCCCGCCCTTCTGGTTGCACATCGACACCACCCGGGCCGGGCGGCCCTCGACCACGGGACCGGGCGCCACGAAGACGGGCACCGGCCGGCCGGTGGGCCCGATCTCGGGGGTCGCCGGCGGCGTGGGTACGGCGGGGGCGGTGGTCTCGGGGCGCTCGAACGGCAGCGTCGCGGCGACCGGTTCGCGGGGCGCGAGGTCGTCGGGGCGGCTGGCGCGCGGGACCTCCGTGCGTGGCGGCATCGCGGGGGTGCCGACGAACGATCCGTCAGTCATGGCTGCTCCTCAGGTGGGGGTCGTCGTCCGGGCGCTGGTCCCGATCCAGTCAACAATGTCGACACAGCGACTTGCGGGACGACTCGCCGGGAGCCTAGGCCCGTCTCGGTCCGGGCGGCACCACCGGGTCGCCGACGATCCGGTGGACGCGGGTGGGCCTGTCAGACTGGTGGGGTCGACGCGCCCGACACCCGGATCGGCGCCGACAACGCGAGCAGACGGAGGACCACCATGGCCAGGGCGCTGCTCGCCGCCGTCTTCGGCGTCGTGATGTGCGTGCTCGCCGTGCTGCCCGGCTCGGGCCACGACGGCTCCGCGCCGACCGCCGCCGACCGACGTACGGCCACCGCAGAGACCCCGGACCCGAGCGTGACCGAGCCCTCCTCCCCCGCCAGCTCGGCACCGACCTCGGCGACGACCTCGGCGCCGTCGACCGATCCCGAGCCGACGACCCAGCCCCCGCAGACCACGCCTCCTGACCAGGACTGCACCCCCGACGTGCCGTTGGTCGACGGTGACGCCACGCCCGAAGCCGTCTGCCTGGCCGCGACCCTCGACGACTGGCGGACCAGCGGCCGCTACGGCCTGGGCCAGCAGCTCAACGTCTCCAACGCCGACTACCTCGCCCCGCTCGACGAGCTGCAGCCCGAGCGGCCGGCCGTGGTCGGCTTCGACCTCGACGAGCTCGCCCTCGGCGAGACCTACGACTTCGCGACGCCACCGCTGCAGTCCCTCCTCGAGCTCAACGAGGAGGGCGTCGTGCTCACCGCGTCGTGGCACACCCTCAACCCCGGCACCGGTGGCGACTCCTACGACAAGGGCTGGCAGGACCTCGGCGCGCTGCTGAGCCCGGGCAACGCCGCCTACGACGCCTTCTGGCGCGACGTCGACGCCAAGATCGAGCTGCTCCAGCGACTGCAGACCGGCGATGACGGCCGCTTCGCGCCGGCCGCCGTGGTGTTCCGGCCCCTGCACGAGGCCAACGGCGACTGGTTCTGGTGGGCCCAGGGCACCGACCCCTCCACCTACCGGAAGCTGTACGCCGCCATCCAGCAGCGCGCCGCCGAGGCCGGCGTCCACAACGTCGTGTGGGGCTGGTCGGCCAACGCCGTCAACGACGACCGGATCACCGACCCGCTGACGATCCTGCCCGACCGGGTCGACCTGGTCGGCGTCGACAGCTACGAGGAGATGGCCGACAAGACCTCCCAGGCCGACCGGCTCGACCTGTCCGGACTGGCCCAGCTCGCCGGACGGGTCCCGCGGGCCGCGGTCACCGAGGCCGGGCCCCACGGCAGCAGTAGCGGGGCGTGGGATCCCGCCCGGGTGGCGCCCAGCGCCGCCGCCGACGGCGTGTCCCCCGCCTACGTGATGATGTGGTTCGACGACGGCGACGGCTCCGACGGCTCCACCGGCAAGAAGCAGCTGGGCTCACTGCGCGGTGGGCCCGAGCTGCTGTCGACCTGCCCCGACGGGGTCTGCTCGACCTCGTGAGGCTCACCCGGCCCCGAGCCGGTCACTGACGCTCAGCCGTCGGTGAGGCAGCGGAACGCGACGGTGGCCAGCACCAGCTCGCCGGCCTCGTCGGAGGCGTCGAGGTCGGCGACGGCCTCGATGACCCAGTCGCGGTCGCCGGCCGGGTCGGCCAGGGTCTGGGTGACCCGCCACAGCCGCGTCTCGCCGGGGTCCTCGTCGGGGTCGACACCCGCGGGAGAGCCCGTCTCGGCCGAGACCTGCAGCAGCTCCGGCCCGCGGGCGTCGCCCGCGGTCAGCACCGTGTCGTGCTGGGCGTAGTACGCCTCGATGGCCTCGTCCCAGGCCGACCGACCCATGACCACGTCACGCGGCGGGTCGAGGCGGTCGGCGGCGTCGCGCTCCAGGCGCATCAACCCGTCGAGGTCGTCGCGCGCGACGAGCTCGACGCGCCGCCACATGGCGTTGCGCACCATCACGCGGAACGCCCGGTCCTGCTTGGAGATCGGGCGCGGCGAGGTCGGCGGCTCGTTCTCGAGCACCGAGCGTGCGGCGTGGTCGGGGTCGTTGAGCGCCTCCCACTCGTCGAGCAGCGACGAGTCGGTCTGGCGCACGGTCTCGCCGAGCCACTCCAGCAGGTCCTCGAGCTCGGGGGTGCGGTGCGACTCGGGCACGGTCTGGCGCAGCGCGCGGTAGGCGTCGGTGAGGTAGCGCAGCACCAGCCCCTCGGAGCGCGCCAGCTGGTAGCGCGAGCAGAAGTCGGTGAACGACATCCCCGCCTCGTACATCTCACGCACCACCGACTTCGGGTCGAGCGCGTCCTCGCGCAGCCACGGGTGCCGCGTGCGATAGATCTCGTACGTCGCCTCGAGCAGCTCGGCCAGCGGCTGCGGCCAGGTGATCTTGTCGAGCAGGGTCATCCGCTCGTCGTACTCGAGCCCGTCGGCCTTCATCTCCGCCAGTGCCTCGCCGCGGGCCGCGTGCTGCTGGGCGAAGAGGATCTGTCGCGGTGCCTCGAGGGTCGCCTCGATGACCGAGACGATGTCGACGGTGTGGTCGTCGGACTCCGGGTCGAGCACCTCGAGGGCCTCGATCGCGTAGTGGGACAGCGGCTGGTTGAGTGCGAAGTCGTCGGGCACGTCGTCGGCGAGCACGTAGCGGCGGCCGAGCGCGTCCGGCTCGGCCAGGCGCACCATCGTCCCGGAGTCGAGCAGCGAGCGCGCCAGGCGCAGCGCGCGCCGGGCCAGGCGCAGCTGCTGGCGTCGTGGCTCGTGGTTGTCGGTGAGCAGCCGACGCATCACGGCGAAGCCGTCCTCGTCGCGCGACAGCACGTTGACGAGCATCGCGTTGTCGACCTTCATCCGCGACACGAGCGCCTCGGGCACTCCGGCCACGAGCTTGTCGAAGGTCGCCTCGGTCCACACGACGGTGCCCTCCGGCGGCTTCTTCAGCTGGGCCTTGCTGCCGCGCTTGGCCTGCTTCTCCTCGCTCATCGCGGCGTTCTTCGCGGCCGCCTTGGCCTTGGCGCGCTCGTTGGCGATGGTGTGCTCGGGAGCCTGGACGACGACGTACCCGGCGGTGTCGAAGCCGGCGCGGCCCGCTCGTCCGGCGATCTGGAGGAACTCCCGCACCCGCAGCACCCGCGAGCGGGTGCCGTCGTACTTGGCGAGGGCGGTGAACAGCACCGTGCGGATCGGCACGTTGATGCCGACGCCGAGGGTGTCGGTGCCGCAGATGACCGTCAGCGCCCCTGCCTGCGCGAGCTGCTCGACCAGGCGGCGGTAGCGCGGCAGCATCCCGGCGTGGTGCACGCCGATCCCCCGGCGCAGCAGCTTCGAGAGCGTCTTGCCGAAGCCGGCGCCGAACCGGAAGCCGACGGGCAGCTCGACCACGGTCCCCTTCGGCAGCCACGAGGCGGTCAGCAGCGACGTGGCGTGCTCGACGGCGTCCTTCTGGGTGAAGTGCACGACGTACGCCGGCGCCTGCCGGGTCGTGACGATCTCCTCGAGCGTCTCGGCCAGCGGGGTCAGCGCCCACGTGAAGCTGAGCGGCACCGGACGCTCCGCCTGGTCGACGACCGCGGTCTCGCGCCCGTTGCGGAGGGTGAGGTCGGCGGCCAGGTCGGTGACGTCGCCGAGGGTGGCCGACATCAGCACGAACTGGGTGTCGGTCAGCTCGAGCAGCGGCACCTGCCACGCCCACCCCCGGTCGGGCTCGGCGTAGAAGTGGAACTCGTCCATCACGACGAGGCCGACGTCGGCAGCGGCGCCCTCGCGCAGCGCCAGGTTGGCCAGCACCTCGGCGGTGCAGCAGATGATCGGGGCGTCGGCGTTGACCGTGGCGTCGCCGGTGAGCATGCCGACGTTGTCGGCGCCGAAGACCTGGCACAGGTCGAAGAACTTCTCGCTCACCAGCGCCTTGATCGGCGCGGTGTAGAACGACACCCGGTCGTCGGCGAGCGCGGCGGCGTGCGCGCCGATCGCCACCAACGACTTGCCCGAGCCCGTCGGGGTGGCGATGACGACGTTGCTACCCGCGACGATCTCCATGATCGCCTCGTCCTGGTGCGGGTAGAGCGGGAGCCCGCGCCCCTCGGCCCACTCCGAGACCGCCAGGAAGACGTCGTCGGGGGCGGTGCCGGGTGTGGGGACCCACGACGGCGTCAGGGGTCCAGCTCGCTCGGGCACCCGGCCATCCTTGCGCAGGTCAGGAGAGGTCGAGGTTGCAGGTCTGGTCGACCCAGTCGCTGGCGGCCTCGACCTTGTCGTCGTCGCTGCCCGAGAGCTTCTCGTCGAACGTGGCCAGGTCCTTGCCGGTGGCGTCGTCGGGGATCGCCACCAGCAGTCGCGACATGATGCCGATCCCGTCGCTCTCGTCGTCGGTCAGGCTCGACGGCAGGTCGGCGTCGGCCAGGCCCTCGCCCCACGCGTGCAGCGCGTCGACCAGCTCTGCCGGGAGGGGGGTGGACTGGTCGGTCGAGAGGGTGCCGGTGCCCTTCACGACGGCGTCGTACGCCGTGCTGAAGACGCCGCACACCTCGGCCGCGTCCGCCGGGACCGGCGTGGTGGGGCCGTCGGACGCGCTCGGGTCGTCACTGGGGTCGTCACCGGCGTCGCCATCGGCGTCGCCATCGGGGTCGTCACCGGGGTCGCTGGAGGTGGTCGGGGCGGCCGGGCTGGTGGTCTCGCTCGACGGCGTGTCGGTCGCGGACTGCGACGGGCTGTTCGTCGGGTCCGCCTTCGTGTCGTCGTCACCGTCGTCGCCGCACCCGACCAGCAGGGCGGCACAGACGGCGAGCGGCAGGATCAGGCGGAGGGGTCGCACGGACATGGCTTCTCCAGTCGTCGGGGGTGGGGTGCTGCGGTGGGACGTTGCCCGGGACTGCGTGGTTCAGTCGCGGGCCCGCGGGTGCGCGGTCGCGAACACCTCGCGCAGGTTCTCGACCGTCACCAGTGTGTAGACCTGGGTGGTGGTGACCGACGCGTGTCCGAGCAGCTCCTGGACCACGCGTACGTCGGCACCCCCGTCGAGCAGGTGGGTCGCGAACGAGTGTCGCAGGGTGTGCGGCGAGACGTCACGGGTGACCCCTGCCCGCTCCGCCGCCTTGACCAGCACGGCCCACGCCGACTGCCGCGAGAGCCGACCGCCCCGGGCGTTGAGGAACAGTGCCCCGCCGACCCCGCCGCGGTGCGAGACCGCGCCGGCCGAGACCAGCTCGGCGCGACCGCGCACCAGGTAGGCCTCGACGGCCTCCCGGGCGTAGGACCCCACCGGCACCAGGCGCTCCTTGCCGCCCTTGCCACGCAGCAGCACGGTGCCGTCGGTCAGGTCGAGGTCGTCGACGTCGAGGCCGACCGCCTCGGAGATCCGGGCCCCGGTGCCGTAGAGCACCTCGAGCAGCGCCCGGTCGCGCAGCGCCAGGGTCGTGCCTGCTGCCCCGGACGCCTCGAGGATCGCCTCGACGTCCGAGAGCGGCAGCGCCTTGGGGAGTCGCTTGGCCGCGGCCGGCGGCTTGACCGAGGCGGCCGGGTCGACCTCGGCGAGCCCGTCGGCGACCGCGAACCGGTGGAAGCCGCGGACGGCGACCACCGTCCGCGCGGCCGAGGTCGAGCTCAGCGGCGGGTGGTCGGCGTCGCCCTCGCGCAGCCGCACCAGGAACGCGGTCACCGTCTCCTCGCGCACGCCGGCCAGGTCCTCGATGCCCACCGTGCCGAGGAACTCCAGGTAGCGCCGCAGGTCGCGTCGGTAGGACGTGAGCGTGTTGAGGGCCAGCCCCTTCTCGACCGTCAGGTGGTCGAGGTAGGTACGGACCGCCGCCGCGACGTCCCCGTGCCCCACCCTCAGGACGCCGTCACGAGGTCAGCACGTCCTCGAGCGGGACCGCCGCGATCCCGACGGCCTCGCCGACGGGGCCGTTGGTGAGCTCACCGGCGTGCGTGTTGAGGCCCAGGGCGAGCGAGCGGTCGGCGACGCAGGCGTCGAACCAGCCCTTGTCGGCCAGCGCGACGGCGTACGGCAGGGTCGCGTTGGTCAGCGCGTACGTCGAGGTGTTGGGCACCGCGCCGGGCATGTTGGCCACGCAGTAGAACGTCGAGCCGTGCACCTGGTAGGTCGGGTCGGCGTGGGTGGTGGCGTGGGTGTCCTCGAAGCAGCCGCCCTGGTCGACGGCGATGTCGACGAGCACCGAGCCCGGCTTCATCCGCGAGACGAGTTCGTTGGAGACGAGCTTGGGCGCCGCGGCGCCGGGGATCAGCACGGCACCGATGACCATGTCGGCCTGGGTGACCTGCTGCTCGATGGTCAGCCGGGACGACGCCAGGCCGTGCACCTGGTTGTTGTAGCGCCAGAACGACATCCGCAGCTTGTCCAGGTCGGTGTCGAGCAGGGTGACGTCGGCGCCCATGCCGAGGGCGATGTTGGCGGCGTTCTGCCCCGAGACGCCGGCTCCGATGATGACGACCTTGGCGTTGGCCACACCGCCGACGCCGCCCATCAGCGTGCCGCGGCCGCCCTGGGCCTTGAGCAGCGCGTAGGCCCCGACCTGGGGCGCCAGGCAGCCGGCGACCTCCGACATCGGGTAGAGCAGCGGCAGCCCGCCCGAGGGCAGCTGCACCGTCTCGTAGGCGATCGCGGTGACCCGGCGCCGCAGGAGCTCCTCGGTCAGCGGCTTGTCGGCCGCGAGGTGGAGGTAGGTGAACAGGGTGAGCCCCTCGCGCATCCGCGGGTACTCCTCGGCGACCGGCTCCTTGACCTTCAGCACCAGGTCGACGCCCCCGTCGGTCCCCCACGCCTCCTCGGCGCTCCCCACGATCCTCGCGCCGGCGGCGACGTACTCGGCGTCGGTGATGGAGGAGCCGAGCCCGGCGCCCTCCTGGACCACCACGTCGTGGCCGTGCGCGATCAGCTCGTGCACGCCGATCGGCGTGATGGCGACGCGGTACTCGTGGTTCTTGACTTCCTTCGGGACGCCGATGCGCACGTGGTCTCTCCTGGGATGTGGGAGTGGGGTGGTGGGGCTGACGGCTCGTGGCCGCTCCGCACGCTAGTACGTCGCCGTCGGTCAGACGAGCCCACGCGCCCGCGCCAGCAGGACGGCCTGGATGACCGGACCGTCACCGACGCGCCCGGCCAGCACCGCGTCGTACAGCTCGGCGAACGGCACCCAGGCCGAGGTCATGTCGGCCTCCTCGTGGTGCAGCTCGAAGTCGCCCCGGTCGGCGGGACTCAGTCCGCGCGCCAGGAACAGGTGCTGCACCTCGGCGCTGATGCCCGGCGAGGGGTACGACGTCGCCAGCAGCGTCCACGAGGTCGCCTGCAGCTGGGCCTCCTCGCGCAGCTCGCGTCGGGCGACCTCGACCGGCTCCTCGCCGGGGTCGCCGTCGAGCAGACCCGCCGGGATCTCGACGAACCGACGACCGGCCGGGTGTCGGTACTGCCACAGCACGAAGACCCGGTCGTGGTCGTCCACCGCCAGGATCACGGCGGCCCCGGGGTGCTCGACCACCAGCCGCCGCGCGGTCGCGCCGTCGGGGGTCACCACCTGGTCGGCACGGAGCGCCACGACCCACCCGTCACGGTGCAGGTCCAGGGTCGAGGAAACGGGCCACTGCTGGGGGACGTCGGCGAGGTCGGCCATGGCCCGACGCTAACGTGACGGACGGTCTCCCCGTCGGACGGAGTGGTCGAGGCCGGCCTGCGCGGCCTCAGTCGGCGAGGTCGTCGTGCGGCACCTCGATCGGGAAGCGCAGCTCCTTCTGCCGCTCGATCGCGGCGCCGACCAGGCCCGCGAACAGCGGGTGCGGTCGGGTCGGGCGTGAGCGCAGCTCGGGGTGCGCCTGCGTCGCGACGTAGTAGGGGTGCACCTCACGGGGCAGCTCGACGAACTCGACCAGGTCGAGGTCGTTGTTGAGGCCGGAGAACACCAGGCCCGACTCGGCGATCTGGTCGCGGTAGTCGTTGTTGACCTCGTAGCGGTGGCGGTGCCGCTCCTCGATGCGGTCGGCGCCGTAGGCCTCACGCACGATGCTGCCCGCGAGCAGGTCGGCCGGGTAGAGGCCCAGGCGCATGGTGCCGCCGAGGTCGCCCGCCCCGTCGACGAAGGACTTCTGCTCCTCCATGGTGGCGATCACCGGCTCGGGGCAGGTCGGGTCGAACTCCGTCGAGGCGGCCTTCGACAGCCCCGTCACCTGACGGGCGTACTCGATGACCATGCACTGCAGCCCCAGGCACAGCCCGAGCGTCGGGATGCCGTGGGTGCGGGTGAAGGTCAGGGCGCCGAGCTTGCCCTCGATGCCGCGGATGCCGAACCCACCGGGTACGACGACGGCGTCGACGTCGCCGAGGTGCTTGGCCGCACCGGCGGGCGTCTCGCACTCGTCGGACTGCACCCAGCGCACGTGCACCTTGGCCTCGTGGGCGAAGCCACCGGCGCGCAGCGCCTCGACGACCGACAGGTAGGCGTCGGGCAGGTCGATGTACTTGCCGACCAGGGCGATCGTGACGTCCTCCTTGGGGTGGTGGACGCGGCGCAGCAGGTCGTCCCACACGGTCCAGTCGACGTCGCGGAACGGCAGGTCGAGCCGGCGTACGACGTAGGCGTCGAGCCCCTCGCGGTGCAGCACCTTGGGGATGTCGTAGATCGACGGGGCGTCGGCGCAGGTGACCACGGCCTCCTCGTCGACGTCGCACATCAGCGAGATCTTGCGCTTGATCGAGTCGGGCAGCTCGCGGTCGGCGCGGCAGACCACGGCGTCGGGCTGGATGCCGACCTGACGCAGCGCGGCCACCGAGTGCTGCGTGGGCTTGGTCTTCAGCTCGCCCGAGGGACCGATGAACGGCACCAGCGAGACGTGCAGGAAGAAGCAGTTGTCGCGGCCGATCTCGTGGCGCACCTGGCGTGCCGACTCCAGGAACGGCAGCGACTCGATGTCACCGACGGTGCCGCCGATCTCGGTGATCACCACGTCGATGTCGGGCGACCCCATCGCGAGGATGCGGTCCTTGATCTCGTTGGTGATGTGCGGGATGACCTGCACGGTGTCACCGAGGTAGTCGCCGCGACGCTCCTTGGCGATGACGCTGGAGTAGACCTGCCCCGTCGTGACGTTGGCGATCTGGTTGAGGTCGGTGTCGAGGAACCGCTCGTAGTGACCGATGTCGAGGTCGGTCTCGGCGCCGTCGTTGGTGACGAACACCTCGCCGTGCTGGAACGGGTTCATCGTCCCGGGGTCGACGTTGAGGTAGGGGTCGAGCTTCTGCATCGTCACCCGCAGGCCGCGCGAGCGCAGCAGTCGACCCAGGCTCGAGGCGGTCAGGCCCTTGCCGAGCGAGGAGGCGACGCCTCCGGTGACGAACACGTGCTTGGACTGGTCTACCGGGGCCACCTTCACGGGATTCGATCCTATCCCACGGCGCGGACCGGCTCAGCCATCGGCGCGCGGTCCCGGGGGTGTCGGACGTGAGGACTGCGCCACCTCGAGCAGCTCCTTGGCGTGGGCCAGCCCGGTGTCGGAGTCGGCCTGACCGGCGAGCATCCGCGACAGCTCCCGCTCGCGGGCCGCGTCGTCCAGGACGGTGAGTCCCGAGGTCGTCACCGACCCGTCGCTCGCCTTCTGCACCAGCACGTGCCGATCGGCGTACGCCGCCACCTGCGGCAGGTGGGTGACCACGAGGACCTGGGCGGTCCTGGCCAGCTCGGCCAGTCGGCGTCCGACCTCGACGGCCGCGGCGCCGCCGACGCCTGCGTCGACCTCGTCGAAGACGAAGGTGGGCACGGGGCTGGTGCCGGCGAGCGCCACCTCGAGGGCGAGCATGACCCGGGAGAGCTCACCGCCGGAGGCCCCCTTGCTGAGGGCTCGCGGCTCGGCCCCGACGTTGGCAGCGAGCAGGAGCTGGACGTCGTCGGCGCCGTGGGCGGCCGGCTCGACCGGGGTGACGGTGATCGTCAGGCGGGCGTGGGGCATCGCGAGCAGCGCCAGCTCGGCGGTGACCTGCTTCTCCAGGCGGCGCGCCGCCTTGGTGCGGGCTTTGCTGAGCGCGGTCGCGGCCACGGCCAGCTCACCGGACAGCCGGTCCCGGTCACCGGTGAGGGTG
Organism: Nocardioides plantarum; assembly: GCF_006346395.1. Taxonomy (NCBI): domain Bacteria; kingdom Bacillati; phylum Actinomycetota; class Actinomycetes; order Propionibacteriales; family Nocardioidaceae; genus Nocardioides; species Nocardioides plantarum. Next base: position 6,091 of record NZ_VDMS01000003.1, on the reverse strand, counting down.
ACGATGCGCTCGTCGGTGCCGTCGAGGTCGAGCAGTCTCGTGGCCGCCTGCTGCGACCAGGCGAGCACCTCGTCGATGCTGTCGCCGTACTTGCGGGTCAGTGCGGTCAGCGCCGCGCGCCGTTCGGAGACCGCGGCGAGCCGCGCGGGGTCGGTGTCGAGCCGCGAGGCGTACGACGCCACGTCGGCCGCGACGTCGGACACCAGGTAGGTGACCTCGGCGAGCCGGTCGGCCAGCGACGCCGCCTCGGGGTCGTGGTCGCGGACGCTCTCGAGGAATCCCCGGGCCGCGGAGGTGGTCGCCAGCGCGTCGGGTCCCCCGCTCTCGCTGGACAGGGCCTCGCGGGCCTGCTCGGCGGCGCTGCGCAGGGTGTCGGCGAAACCGAGCCGGGACTCCTCGGCCCCGAGCTCGTCGTCCTCGCCGGGCTCCGGCGACACCTCTTCGATCTCACCGAGCCCGAAGCGCAGCAGGTCGGCCTCACGGGCCCGCTCGCGGGCCGAGGCAGTGACCTCGGCCAGCTCACGGGTGGTCGCCTCGAGGCGCCGGTAGGTGTCGACGTAGGTGGCCAGCAGCCGGGACAGCGCGTCGCCGCCGAACCGGTCGAGCGCGTCGCGCTGGGCCCGTGGCAGCAGCAGACGGTGCTGGTCGGACTGGCCGTGGACCGCGACGAGCGGCTCGGTGACCTCGGTCAACCTGGTCACCGGCACGGTGGCGCCGCCGACGAAGGCCCGTGATCGGCCTTCGGCGGACACGTTGCGGGCCAGCACGACCACGCCGCCGTCGGGGCCGTCCTCGACCTCGCCGCCGACCTCGTCGACCGCAGCGGCGAACGCGTCGAGCCCAGCCACCCGGACGACACCCTCGACCCGCGCCTGACGGGCTCCGGTGCGCACCGCGCCGCTGTCGGCGCGACCGCCCAGGAGCAGGCCGAGCGCGGTGACGACCATCGTCTTGCCGGCGCCGGTCTCACCGGTGATGACGGTGAGTCCGGGACCGAGCTCGAGCACCGAGGAGTCGATGACCCCCAGCGAGCTGATCCGGATCTCCTCGATCACGAGGGGGACCCGCCGTCCTGGGCACCGAGCAGCCGACGCTCGCCCTCACCACGCCACCCCTCGACGTTGAGGCCGAACTTGGCCACGAGCCGGTCGGTGAACGGCGCCTGGTGCAGCCGGGCCAGGCGCACCGGCTGGCTGCCGCGGCGTACCTCCACCCGGGCGCCGGGCGGCAGGTCGACCGTGCGCCGCCCGTCGCACCACAGCACGCCCGCGCCCTGGTTGCGGTCGAGGACCTCGATCGCGACCAGGGAGTCGGGTGCCACGACCAGGGGTCGGGCGAAGAGCGCGTGCGCGCTCAGCGGGACGACGCACAGGGCCTCGACCCGGGGCCAGACGATGGGGCCGCCGGCGCTGAAGTTGTAGGCGGTCGAGCCGGTCGGGGTCGCGCACACCACACCGTCGCAACCCCACCGCGACAGCGGACGGCCGTCGACCTCGAGGACGACCTCCAGCATGCGCTCGCGCGCGGCCTTCTCGACGCTGGCCTCGTTGACCGCGAAGGTCGTGGTCACCACGGCTCCGTCCACCACGACCGCCACGTCGAGGGTCAGCCGGTCCTCCACCGTCCAGGTGCCGTCGACGATGGCCCGGATGGTCGCGTCGATCTCGCCCACCTCGGCCTCGGCGAGGAACCCGACGTGACCGAGGTTGACCCCCAGCACCGGCGTGCCGCTGTCGTAGGTGAACTCGACCGCGCGCAGGATGCTCCCGTCGCCGCCGATGACGAGCGTGAGGTCGCAGTCGCGGCTGGCGTCGGTCTCGGACTCGGTGAGCTCGATGCCCGATCCGGTCGGCGCGACGCCGAGGTCCTTGGCCTCGGCCGCCATCAGCCGGACCACGACGCCCTCGCGGGTGAGGCCCTCGACGAACGCGACGGCCACCGCGCGCGCCTCGGCGCGGCCCGTGTGGGCCAGCAGGAGTACTCGCCTGCTGGTGTGGGAGCTCGTCATGGCTCCAGCCTCTCACCCGGTGCCGACGGTTCGTCGGCGCCGTGCACAGCCAGGTGGACCTCGTCCTCCCCGATCTCGGCCTCACCCCGGCGCAGCCAGAGGAAGAACTCCACGTTGCCCGACGGCCCGGGCAACGGGCTGCGGGTGACCATGCGCGCTCCCCAGCCGCGCCGGGCCGCCTCGGCGGCGACGTGCAGCACCGCCTCGGAGCGCAGCGCGAGGTCGCGGACCACCCCGCCCTTGCCGACCCGGTCCTTGCCGACCTCGAACTGCGGCTTGACCATCAGCGCCAGGTCGCCGTCGGCCGCGGTCACCCCCACCAGCGCGTCGAGCACCAGGGTCAGCGAGATGAACGACAGGTCGCCCACCACGAGGTCGACGGCCCCGCCGATCAGGTCGGGGGTCAGCTCGCGCACGTTCTGCCGGTCGTGCACCGCCACCCGCTCGTCGCTCTGCAGCGACCAGGCCAGCTGGCCGTAGCCGACGTCGACGGCCACCACCTCGCGCGCTCCACGCCGCAGCAGGACGTCGGTGAAGCCGCCGGTCGAGGCGCCCGCGTCCAGGCAGCGGCGTCGCGCCACGACGAGGCCGCCCTGCCCGAAGACGTCGAGGGCTCCCGCCAGCTTGTGGCCCCCGCGCGACACGTAGTCGGGGCGGTCGGGGTCGACCGCCACCACGATGGCGACGTCGGTGGTCACCCCGGTCGCGGGCTTGGTCGCCACCGCGCCGGACACCTTGACCCGACCCGCACCGACCAGCTCCGCGGCGTGCTCGCGCGAGCGCGCGAGACCTCGCCGGACCAGCTCGGCGTCGAGACGCAGCCGCCGTGGCGGCACCGTCAGGCCGGCCGGGGGTCGTCGAGGGTACGCCGCAGCTCGGCGTGCACCTGCTCGAACACCGCCACCTGCTCGGCCAGCGGGCGCTCGCCCAGCGTGGCCACCGCGTCGATGACCGCGTCGACCCGGTCGACGCCGGTGGCGTCGGGCCGCTCCGCGGGCGGTTCGTCGAGGTCGTCAATCATGGGTCGAGGCTAGCGGCCGTCGGTGTCAGGCGGCGTCAGGCCCGCGGTGTCGACGACGTCCCCGGACTCGTCGAGTGCGTTCCAGGCCGCGACGGCGACGACCCGCCACCAGTCGTCGGCCGAGCCCGCGCCCTCGACCCGCAGCGCGCCCTCGTCGACCGACCCGGTCCATCCGCCGAGGACCCAGCCACCGTCGACGTGCTCCGGTGCCGGCTGCGGTTCGGTGAGCGCACGCAGGTCGAGCCCGACGTACGACGGCCGTTCCCCCTCGCGCGCGGCCACCAGCTCGGCCAGGCCGGTGACCCCGGTCAGCACCAACAGCGAGTCGATGCCGACGTTGCGGGCACCCTCGATGTCGGTGTCGAGCCGATCGCCGACCATCAGCGGACGATCGCCGCCCACCCGGCGCACCGTCTCGTCGAGCAGCGGCCGGGCGGGCTTGCCGGCCACCGTCGGCTCGACGCCGGTGAACCGGCGCACCGTGTCGACCAGCACCCCGTGGCCCGGCGCGGCGCCGTACGGCGTCGGGATCGTGCCGTCGGTGTTGCTGGCCACCCACCACAGGCCGTCGCGGATCCGGACCGCGGCGCGCATGATGTCGCCCCACGGCACCTGTGGCCCGTAGCCCGACACCACCGCGTCGGCGTCGTCCTCGACCCCGACCGCGACCAGGCCCCGCTCATAGAGGGCCTCCGCCAGTCCGGTGGTCCCCAGCAGCACGACCCGAGCGCCCTCGCCCAGTCGCTCGAGGAGCACCCCGGCCGCGGCCTGCGCGGACGTCACCACGTCGGCCGCGGTCGCCGGGACCCCCAGCTCGCCGAGGTGCTCGGCCACGGCGCCCGGCGGCCTCGACGCGTTGTTGGTGATGAACGCGACGCCCATGCCCTGGTCCCGGGCCGCCGCAAGGTGCTCAGGTGCTCCCGGCACCGCCTGCGGCCCCACGTAGACGACGCCGTCGAGGTCGAGCATCGCGAGATCGTAGGTGCGGCACAGCGGCGACGAGGACGACGACAACATGACGTCACTCTGGCAGCCGTGTTCCGGTCCGCTCGTCGCGACCCCGCCTCGTAGGCTGCACGGATGGACCAGGCGCCGGTGACCCCACCTCTCGTGGCCGGTCCGCTCCGTCTCGTCCCGTTCCGTGCGCTGCGCCTGGCCGACTCCCGGATCTCCGACCCGGCGTCGGCCAGGACCCTGGCGCGGCCCTATCACGACGTCCAGCAACGCCTGCGCACCTGGGAGCAGCGCGGGTTTCTGGTCCACGACGACACCCCGGCGCTCTACCTCCACGAGTACACGGTCAGCGGGATCACCGTGCGTGGGCTCGTCGGAGCGGTCGACGTCTCGCACCGGGCCCACCGCCTCGACCAACGGGCGATCCTGCCGCACGAGGGCATCTATCCCGCCCAGGCCGACGACCTCGCCGACCGGATGGAGGAGATGTGCATCAACCCGGCTCCCATCCTGCTGGTCCAGCGCTCCCCCGCGCCCCTGCGCGAGCTCCTGGCCACGGTGCGCTCGGGACCGGCCGAGCAGCTGATCGATCGTGCCGGCCAGCTGCACCGTTGGTGGACGCTGCGGGATCCTGAGCTCCTGGCCCGGATCGGCGAGCTCCTGGGGCCGACGACCGCGCTCATCGCCGACGGACACCACCGCTACGCGGCCTACCTCAAGCTCCAGGCGCGTAACCCCGGCGCCCCCACCGACCGTGGCCTCGCCATGATCGTCGACCACGACGACACCCCGCTCTTCCTCGGTGCGATCCACCGTCTCCTGCTCGGCTCCTCTATCCGTGATGTCGCCGACGCCGCTGCCGCCCTCGAGATCACCACCCACGAGACCACCCATGAACAGGCCGTCGCCGCTCTGGGCCCTTCGACCCTCGTGGCCACCGACAACGAGACCTGGATGGTGATCGACCTGGTGCTCGATGACGGACGGGTCGAGGTCGAGGTGCTCCACGACCTCCTGGTGCCGTCCTTGGCGCACGGACCGAGTCGCATCACCTATCACCACGCCGCTCAGGACGCCCTGCGCCAAGCCGGACCCGATCGCGGTACGGCGATGCTGATGCCCGCAACGACCCTGTCGCAGGTACAGCAGGTCGTCGAGGCCGGCCGGCTCTTCCCCGAGAAGGCCACGTCGTTCCAACCGAAGCCGGCCTTCGGCCTGTTCATCCGGTCCTGGCTCGACGAACGACCCGACCCTTCGTCACCTGCACCTCCACCCGTGACGCCGGACCTGACCCGGTCCTGAAGAACCGCCGGCGCAGCTCGCCGTCGACCTCGACGACGTCGCCCATCCGCCACGATCGCACCGACCTCTTCGCACGACTCGTCCATGCCACACACTCGAGGGCATCGACCTTGGTGGTGCGCTTGGGGTCCGGGGGTCGCGGCACCACCACCCGGAACGACACCAGCGTGTCCCCGCTGGGTAGCTCCTTCTCCTCGGGCACCGCGGAGAGCCGCCCCACGAGACGTACCTCGTTGATCGCCTCCTGGGACCCGAGCTCCGCGGGCTCCTGACCACCAGCCTTGCGTTGTGCACCCATTGCACGTCACCTCCTGCGCTGAGCCTCGTCGTTGTGGCCCACAACGGGGACGTCCCAGCCCGCGGACCTGTGGAGGATGCCCCCACGAGCGCAGCTGTGGACGACTCGTGGTCATACCAACCGTGGGTCGCGCAGAGCGGTCTGGCAGGAACGGCAAAAACACAAAGAGGCGACCCGATATCGGGTCGCCTCTTTGCGAATGTTTGTCCGGCGGCGTCCTACTCTCCCACAACCTCGCGATTGCAGTACCATCGGCGCTGGCAGGCTTAACTTCCGGGTTCGGTATGGGACCGGGTGTTTCCCTGTCGCTATGGCCGCCGTAACTCTATGTGCCCATCACCCCACCCCAGGGGATTCTGGTCGACCAACCCCCACAATCGGGGGGACGGTCGCCAGCCACCGTGGGTGGTGGGCAAGTCATGTTGTGTTCTCGTGGACGCGAGGCGTAACTAGGTGCTGTGTGTGTTACGCGTGTGTGGTGTTGGTTGAGGGTTTGTGTGGCAAGCCC